>NZ_JAKKRO010000009.1:0-102785 GCF_025654235.1 Shewanella sp. SM32
GTTAAGATCCGTCCTTAGTCGCTACCGACTCGGTAGTTGTTTTGCTGTACCCCATAATCCCAATTGCATTTCGTCACCTTGACGCATAAGTACCTCATTGGCTATGCGCTGACATTTGAGTCAAGTGTTGATATTAGCTATTGGAAGATATGATTAAATTTCAATCAGAGTGAGTGACATGATACAAACCATGAAAAAAGAGTGGTTCTCCAACATACGCGGAGATCTGTTAGCCGGTATTGTGGTTGCACTGGCGTTAGTCCCTGAGGCGATTGCATTTTCTATTATTGCAGGCGTCGATCCTAAAGTCGGCCTGTATGCTTCATTCTGTATCGCAGTGGTCATCGCGTTTACAGGTGGCCGTCCTGGTATGATCTCTGCCGCAACGGGTGCTATGGCGTTGTTGATGGTGACCTTAGTGAAAGAACACGGCCTCGAGTATTTACTCGCGGCGACCCTATTAACTGGTGTGCTGCAAATTGCCGCGGGTTACTTAAAGCTAGGAAGCTTGATGCGTTTCGTCTCCCGTTCTGTGGTGACGGGCTTTGTGAATGCACTGGCGATTCTGATCTTTATGGCCCAGTTGCCCGAGCTGACTAATGTTACTTGGCATGTGTATGCGATGACGATTGCAGGCCTTGGTATTATCTATTTATTCCCACTTATCCCTGTGATCGGTAAATCTGTACCTTCGCCTCTCGTGTGTATTGTCGGATTAACGCTTTTTGCGGTTTATATGGGGTTAGATATTCGTACTGTCGGCGACATGGGACAACTGCCTGATACTTTACCTATTTTCCTCTGGCCTGAAGTGCCATTGACCCTTGAAACTCTGATGATCATCTTCCCATACTCGGCCGGCCTTGCCGTGGTGGGTTTGCTAGAATCTATGATGACCGCCACCATAGTCGATGATTTAACCGATACCCAAAGCGATAAAAACCGCGAGTGTAAGGGCCAAGGTATTGCCAATATTGGCGCGGGCTTAATGGGCGGTATGGCCGGTTGCGCTATGATTGGTCAGTCAATAATCAATGTTAAATCGGGTGGTCGCGGACGGTTATCGACCTTTTCAGCGGGGGTATTTCTACTCATATTGATTGTATTCCTCGGCGAATGGTTAAAGCTCATCCCTATGGCGGCACTGGTTGCCGTGATGATCATGGTGTCTATCGGTACTTTCTCTTGGGATTCAATTCGTAATCTTAAGCATCATCCAATATCAACCAACCTTGTGATGGTGGCGACCGTTGCTGTGGTGGTCGCTACCCATAACTTAGCTATGGGAGTATTTGTGGGGGTATTACTCGCGTCCCTGTTCTTTGCTAATAAAGTGGGCCGTTTTATGGTGGTTAAGAGTGTAACGGCTGCTGCCGACGCAGGTCGCCATTATCAAGTTATTGGGCAAGTCTTTTTTGCCTCGGCAGATAAGTTCAGTAATTCATTTGATTTTAGGGAAGTGGTTGATAAGGTAACTATCGACTTATCTCAAGCGCATTTTTGGGATATTACTGCGGTATCGGCCCTCGATAAGGTAGTGATTAAATTCCGCCGCGAGGGCGCTGAGGTTGAGTTGATTGGCCTTAACGCAGCCAGCGCGACCATAGTGGATAAATTTGGGGTACACGATAAGCCTGAATACGTTGAAAACATGATGTCTGGTCACTAAGCCCTTAGCAACACAGTAAAAGGAAAATAACGATGACAAATGTGATTGCCTGTATCGACGGTTCAAAAGTGACACTCGCCGTATGTGATGCCAGTAGCTGGGCCGCTCAGCAACTGGATGCCCCAGTAACCCTATTACATGTATTGGATAAGTCAGCCTATCCGATAGAGTCAGATCTGTCAGGAAATATTGGTCTAGGTACACGGGAGTACTTACTCAATGAAATGGTTGAGCTTGAAGCGCGTCGAGGCAAACTCGCACTTGAGCAGGGTAAGTATATGCTGCAAGACGCAAAAATCCGCGTTGTTGAGAAGCAGCCTAGCAGAATGGTTGCAACCTTGCAGCGTCACGGCGATTTAGTCGAAACTCTGTTAGAGCAAGAATCCCATGCCAGACTGGTGGTGATGGGCCGTCAAGGGGAGCAGCATCAAGACCAAGCGCAGGCCATTGGCAGCCATTTAGAAAATGTCATTCGCACGCTTAAGCAGCCTATTTTAGTGGTGATGGACGAGTTTACTGCACCGAAGCGATTTATGATCGCCTATGATGGCAGTGTGACCGCAAGAAAAGCTCTCGATCGAGTTGTAAGCAGTCCGCTACTTAAAGGGCTCGAATGTCATTTAGTGATGGTGTCTGATGATCAATCGCTGGCGACAGCTGAACTGGCGTTGGTGGCCGAATCTTTGATTGCGGCGGATTTCAATGTGGTTACCGCCTTTTGTCAGGGAGAAGTGCAAACGGCCCTTGAGATCTATCAACTTGAGCATCAAATCGATCTTATGGTGATGGGCGCCTATGGTCATTCGCGTATTCGGGAGTTTTTTGTGGGTAGTAATACCACAAGGATGATCAGTAAAAGCCATATCCCCTTGTTATTACTTCGCTAAGTTAAATATGCATTTCAACTTATTTCGCTCAATTCTAATGACTTGGTTTTAGTTAGAACATCTGAGTCAGAAGCTTGAGGTAATCATTTAAGAAAAAACGGCGAGCATTTAGGCTCGCCGTTTGATATCACAGCCGAATGGCTCGTCTTAGTTAGCTTTAGGCTCAAAGCTAAAGGCTTGACCCGCAAGAGCGGCTTCAAACATTAAGCCGCCTTTTGCTGCGGTAAATACTGCCATACCGTTGATATAAGAGCCGCTCGCCGAGCGATTACCACCCGATTGACCAGCACCTGCTGAGTTGCCTGTGGTTCCTGCTTGAGCGCTTGCTCCCATGTTGATTGCAACTGCCGACGCTTGGGCGTCAAACTCGAAACTGCCGCTCGTGAATGCTTCATAGGCTTTGGCATCTTTAAAGAAGATGATCTCGCTGTAGGCTTGTCCACCTAATTGAAAACCGATGGATAATTGAGTCAGACTCGAATCACCCATATAGGCACCGCCTTGGTAGACTCGGCCTTTGCCATAGGCTGCACCGATCCCAATTCCGCCTTTACCCACAGTTGGGAATAAAGCATAGCCATAGGCTGTGTCGAAAAATTTACTGGTTTCTTTCGCTTTTTGGAAATTGACTACTGCCTGATCGTAGCTTTCATCTGCATGTGCAGTTGGGGCAGCAAATAGGCTCACAATAAGGCATGTTGATGCCGCAATGGCTGTTAAAAATGATTTCATGGTAACGCCTCTTCAAGTCTTTAGTTGTTCCAGACTAGCCTTTATCGACACAAATGACAGCCAAAAGTGACATATGTGTCAGCTTAGGTTCAGTGTTCGACTTAATGGTTGGAGTGATATTGGTGGTGATGATTGGAGTGCGGTTTCGCCAATTAGTTCTTAGGTGGCGAAGAACCTTGGTTTTTTTCTGCATCGTCCTGCTGAACTTGATGCAAAAATTCATACTCCTCTGGGGTGAGAATATTTTCAATGACGAGTGGGCGTTGCTCTAACTCTGGTTCGGCCATGCGGCCTTTTAAGTAGGCAGAGCGGGTGATTTGCTTTAGCCCATATACCGCCAGCATATACATGCTCAGTAGTAAGGTCAGCCTTGGCAATGCGTGGGAAAGTAGCGATAGATTATCACCAAGATAGAAAGGCAAAATCACCACAAATACGCGGATTAACCAATTCAACGACATGGCCAAGGTCAAGCTTATCAGCCAACGAAACCGAATGGTGCCGAGCGCCTCTTGGGTTTGAGTGACATCTCTTTGATTGCGTTTATGTCGACGAAACAACATACACAGCGCGATAAAGTAAAAACAGGTTTGTACAGATAACAGCGCTGGGAGTAGAGCGCCCCATTGGCTGATACTCATTTCTTTAAGCATAAGAGCTATGGGTTGCCACTCGTTAATGGGATGCGCAGTTAATCTTAGGGCAATATCTAAAATGGCGAAAACTAATGTTAATGCAGATGGCCAGTAATGCTTTGAAAACCCTAGCGGTTTATTGGTTGGTGCTAAACTGCGTTTGCAATAGAGATAGAGCAAAGGCATGAGCAAAAAATAGATAGGGTTAATCAGATTGAATAGGATATGAATGGGAATTGGACTGTTATCGCGGTTCAACATACCCGTGAGGAAGTATAGAGCAATAAGACTTAAGAAAGCGGCGAGGAGTTTTTGGTTAGCGTCTGGGTGATAAAAATAGCGAATATAAATAGCTAACGCGAGGCAATGTACGCCTCCAAATAATGACAACCACCAGTAAGCTTGAGTGAAAAAACTATGAAACTCGTTCATATGCGATACCTCGAGCCCTGTTATATCAGGGAAATCGGCTCGGTAAAAGTATCGCCGTTAGTTTTTCTGTTGGCTTGCTATGCGCTGATGACGATTTGAAGCCGCTTCGGGCACAACGCTGGGAACAGGGATGCGTTCCGCGAGTAAGTGTTTGATTGCACGAACGGGATGCGGTAATAACATCCGTGGACCAGAAAAGATCATGATCTCTTTGACGATTTGTTTCTGCGCGGGTTTGTAGCAATGCACTGGGCATTTATTACAGGTGGGTTTGTTTTGTCCGTAGGGGCAGCGATCTAGCCGTGTTGCGGCATAATCCAATAACTCAATGCAATCTGCACATAGGCTCGTCGCGTCTTGGCCTTGGTGTTTCGCCTTGCAATAAATTGTCACCATTGCGGCAATGGTTTGGTGTTCGTACAGGAGTTTGCCCGTAAGCAGTGTGGCTGTGCCCATTGGAATACCTTAGCTTGTCACTCGGATATCCCATCATAGGCAGTGAAATTGGTGCTGACAAAACGAAAGCGCCAATTTATGAAGGTGCGCACAAAATGGGGCTTTAAATAATCCAACTATCCCCAATGTCACACCTAAAAATAAATCTTAGATATGCATCACTTTGTCGGCGGCCAGTGTCCAGCGAGTTAAATCTTGCAGTGTGCCTATGTGCGCACCTACGATAATCATTTCCGCAGTGACACCTCGCGCTTGAGCGCAGGTCTTGCAAAGTAGAATCGGAACTTGCTGTGCCGAGAGAATTTCAAACATCTGCTGCAGGTTGTAGCTTAAGTCAGGTGTGGTTTGATTTTTGAGTGCGCCAAACACGGCATCTGACATGAGAAAAAGTTTAAGATCGACCGCTTGCTCGTCCTGATCCTTCAGGGCTAATGCGATGCGTAAGCTATTAAATAGCTTTTCTGTTCCGTAGGGGCTGGCATGGGCCACGATAAGAATACTTTGCATCAGGTTTTCCTTATGTTTGTTATAAGCAGGTGGATGGGGGGATTAGGGAACTCGATTGTGCCAGTCTAGCGCAATTGGCTATAACTATTTGAGCGCAAGATCGTATAAAAAGGCATAAATACTTGATTTGCACCGACACAATGGACTTTAATAGCGGTTAATCTCTGCTCAATTTTTAGCTAGACTCGGTTGCCATGGACACTGTCCTGATGGACGTTGGCAAACCCATTGACACGGCTTCTGATGAGAAGCGGCCATCAAAGGTGAACAAGAATGAAGATCTTAGTCGTATTTATACTGATTGCTGTCGGGGTGTTTTTATTCCTTCGCGCGCAGCGATTGGCGAAAGAAGAACAAGAGGCGATGAAACCCAAGTCGACCTCGGTAAAACCTGTAGTTCCCACCGAAGAGGCACCTATTTTCTCCGCTGCTGAGCCCGAGCGTGTAGAACCTGAGCCAGTTAAAAGGGTTGAGGATACTGGCGTGGCTGAAGTAGAGCCCGTTATCGAAGTTGAAGCCGAATTAATGCCCCGTGAGACCGAAAGCCCTCCGAGCATTTCGGTGGCGCTAGACACAGATATCATCGAAGTTGATATACCTGCGGCCCATAATGAAGAGGCGGTGATCATTTTAGGCGCCACGCCTGCAGATGAACAAGATGATGTTAAGACTGAAGCAGAGCCAGTATCGAACACACGTTCTGAGGTAGCTGCGCCAGGGGCTTGGGCGAATGTGACTTTAGTTCGGGCCTTTGAGGAGTATCAAGGAGCGACGTCAGCCAGTGCTCGCTATACCGCGCTGCAAAATATGATAGCTGAATGCTACAAACAGCGTAAATCGGCGGATTACCTCAACTATGGTGCTCAATTAGCGGAAGAGTATATTGCACTGTTCCAAGCGGCTAGCGCCGAGCAAGGCAAAGATACTGAGCTTAAATCTTCCGGTTTCCTGCATTTAGCCACCTTGCTAAATGATACTCAAGCCTTCGATGCCGCCATTGTCATCTGTCGTAAAGCACTCGAGCTTGGGCTGAGCGATGGCACTGTCACTGGCTTTGAGGGCCGAATCAACCGGATTGAGAAAGCACAGACTAAAGCAACCACGGCTTGATATGTTGTAGGGAGCGCTTAGAGGGTAAACCCTTAGTCGAAAAGCGGTTATTTCCCTCGTCTAAGCAGTGTAGAATCCCTGCTAACTGAATGCGTAAAAGGCGAACTAAGGTTCGCTTTTTTTATGGGCTTAATAGGGGAAAAATGAAACTAAGCTATGCCTTACTGAATGTCTTATTCGGGCTTGGATTATTGCTACTCAGTGGCTGTACTAAAACCCCAGAATGGACCCTATTTTATTATCCCGATGTGAGTGCCATTCCGGTGACACCTTTGCAGGCCGAAGATATTAATGGTTACTACGATACTCTAGAGCAATGCCAGAGCAAGGCTCATGGTATGCAACGTCTAAGTCGTTCTGGCGTGAGTGGTTTTGGCCTTGGATCTTATCAATGTGGGCACCTATGCGAGTTCGATGATAAATCGGTGCTGGTTTGCAAGACCATGAGCCAATAGGTGGACAAGATGAAGTTTAAACAGGATTTTTTTACGCAGTTACCTGAGTTTTACTCGCAAGTATACCCGCAAGGGATAACTAAGCCTGAATGGCTGGCATGGAGTGATGACGCCGCCCAATTGATTGGCTTAAGCCAACCCACCGATGAGCTGTTATTGGGCTTATCCGGCAATGCCGCCGTTGATGGTGCGACTTACTATGCCCAAGTCTATAGTGGCCACCAATTTGGCGGTTACACGCCGCGCTTAGGGGATGGACGCTCGATCATTTTAGGCGAAGCGATTGGTCCAAATGGCGCATGGGATGTCGCCCTTAAAGGCGGCGGTCCGACGCCTTATTCGCGCCGTGGTGATGGCCGTGCTGTGATGCGCTCCGCGGTGCGTGAGTTTTTAGTCTCTGAGGCGCTGCATCATCTGCATGTGCCGACGACCCGCGCCTTAGCTGTGATTGGCTCTGACTTGCCCGTATGGCGTGAGAGTCAAGAAACCGCAGCCATTACCGTACGTTTAGCTCGCAGCCACATTCGTTTCGGTCATTTCGAGTTTTTCTGCCACAGTGAGCGCGGTCGTGCCGATAAGCTAACTCAATTACTCAACTTCACTATTACTCAGCATTATCCCCATTTGAGTTGTGATGCCGCAGGCTATAAAGCGTGGTTTTTACAGGTAGTGCAAGATACCGCTAAGATGATTGCCCATTGGCAGGCGGTCGGTTTTGCCCATGGCGTGATGAACACAGACAATATGTCGATTCTGGGTGACAGTTTTGACTTCGGTCCCTTTGCGTTCCTCGATACATTCCAAGAAGACTTTATCTGTAATCATTCTGATCCCGAAGGTCGCTATGCCTTTGGTCAGCAGCCGGGCGTCGGTTTGTGGAACTTGCAACGTTTAGCGCAGGCGCTCACACCTGTGATCCCATCCGATGACTTAATTGCCATTCTTAATCAATACCAAGAGGCGCTAGTGCAGCCTTATTTGCGCTTGATGCGGGCAAAACTAGGTCTATCTGCAGTTGATGTTTCGTCGGTGGAGCAGGACAAACAGGATCTCGAACTTATAGGTCGATTCACTGTGCTGATGGAGAAAAATCAACTCGATTACACTCAGACTTGGCGTCAATTAGGCAAGTTAGATCCAACCAGCAAACACAGTGCGCTGCGGGATGACTTTATCGATGTCAGTCAGTTTGATGCTTGGTATCAAGCCTATCAACAGCGATTGGGCGCGGTGGCTGATATCCCTGCGTGGCAAACTGAGCGCAATAGTGTGAATCCCAAATATATTTTGCGTAACTATTTAGCCCAAGAGGCGATAATCGCAGTAGAAGAGGGTAATCTTGCGCCGCTGCATTTGCTGCAAAAAATCTTAACTCAGCCCTTTGCCGAACACGCAGAGCATGAAGACTTAGCCAAGCGTCCACCGGACTGGGGCCAAGGTTTGATCATGTCATGTAGTAGTTGATTGGATAACAAGCATGAAATTACCAAGCACGCACCTAAAAGCCATTAGCTTAGATACCATTAGCTTAGATACCATTAGCTTAGATAAAAGTGCCTTAAGTTTAGCGGTCAGTGCGGATATCGATTTTGATCGTTTCGCCGACTTTGCCGAACCTTTAGCTGCGGCGCTCGATTGCACTGTGCGCGAGCGTCAGTGGGGCGCCGACAGGCATCAATGGTTATTAGAATTTGAAGGCAGCCAGTTATGGCTCAATTATGAGTTTTACGGCAACATTTGCTGGCTCTCGACCGAACGAGAAGCCGATTTTGAGGTGCTGGAATACTTAGCCACTTTGCTGCAACCTCACCTAAGAGTGAACTGAATATGAGTCAGAATATGACGCCACCGACTACGAGTTCCAGTGGTGCAGAGTTCCATTTTCAAGCCCTAACACCGGATTTGATCTTAGATGCGATTGAAAGTCTGGGCGTGTATCCGGAAACGGGCTTACTCGCGCTGAACAGTTACGAGAACCGCGTGTATCAGTTCCGTAGCGATGAAGGGCTGCGTTATGTGGTGAAGTTCTATCGCCCAGATCGTTGGAGCGATGCGCAGATCCAAGAGGAACATGATTATGCGCTCGCACTCGCGGCAGAAGATATCCCGATTGCCGTACCTGTAATTATCGAAGGCCATACGTTACACAAGTACCAAGGTTATCGATTTACCCTGTTTCCTTCCTTGGGTGGTCGCGCCTTCGAAGTCGATAATTTAGAGCAGCTGGAATTAGTGGGTCGGTTCATCGGTCGGATACACCAGTACGCGGCGCAAACGGTATTTGCTGAACGTGAACCGCTGAATCCGCAGATTTTAGGCGCCGAGCCGCTCGCGTGGTTAAAGCAATCTAATCTGGTGCCTAATAGCCTACGCTTGCCGTTCTTTACCGTAGTAGAGCAGGTGTTGGCAAAGGCGAATGCGATTTGGGATCGCCAAGATTTTGCGGCCATTCGTTTGCACGGCGATTTACACCCAGGCAATATTTTGTGGACGCCAGACGGTCCCGGATTCGTCGATTTAGACGATGCTCGCATGGGACCGGCGATTCAAGATTTATGGATGATGCTAACCGGGGATAGAGCGCAGCAACTGATGCAGCTTGAGATCTTACTCGAAGCCTATGAAGAATTTTGTGAGTTTGATACAAGACAGTTAGCCTTGATTGAACCGTTGCGAGCTCTGCGTATGGTGCATTACAACGCGTGGATTGGCCGTCGCTGGGACGATCCTGCTTTCCCGATGAACTTCCCTTGGTTTGGGGATGAAAAGTATTGGGAACAGCAGATTTTGGCGTTCAAAGAGCAATTATTTGCCCTTAGCGAACCACCACTGAGCCTAGTGCCGTATTAGCATTGAGCAAAATATGATTTCACAGACGTATCTTGTGACATTAGATTGAACTCTTAAGCTTGAGTTACACTCAAAAAATGGAATATGTTAGTCTCCAGCCAATTTATCAAAATGATTTAAGGAATTTTCATGAAAAAAGTATTACTCATGGCCGCGGCTCTGTTACTGGCGCCACTGGCAGTATCGGCTGTGGAATACCAAGAAGGTGTGCATTACACAGTGATTAACGATGGCCCAGCAACAGCGAAGCCTGAGATTACTGAGTTTTTCTCTTTCTATTGTCCGCATTGTTTTACTTTCTCTAAAACCGTAGTGCCAAAAATTCTCACCGATAAGCCAGAAGGCGTTGCGTTTAACCAAGCACACGTTGATTTTATCGGCAAAGAGATGGGGGCTGAAATGTCACGCGCATTTGCAGTCGCACATCAGTTAAACGTCGATGAGAAAATGGATGCGGCGTTATTCTCTGCTATTCATGAGAAGAAACAGCATTTTACTAATCGCGATGATGTTCGTGCTGTGTTTATTGCTAACGGTGTCGATGGTAAAACCTTCGATGCGGCTGCAGAGTCTTTCATGGTAAAGGCGCAAATGGCAAAGATGAAGCGTGATACTGAAAACGCTAAGCTGACGGGTGTACCTGCTCTGGTTGTTAACGGTAAGTACCGTGTTGAAACAGGGGCAATCAAATCCTACGACGAGCTGTTAGAAATTGCTTTCTACCTAGCAAAAAAATAGTTCGATAGGCGTTACCTGCACTGCTGTCATATGAGCGGATGATAATGCTGTATCGATTGCATGTTAAAGAGAGCCTAAGGGCTCTTTTTTATTGGGGCGGTTGGCAACAACAAGGCAAATAAAGCTTTGATAGGGAGTTTAACGTACTGAGTTGGGCCTCTGTAAGCTAGTCGTTTGAACTTATTGAATAAAGACGAGGCAAAAAATGGGCAAAAAAAACCGTACTTCTTGTAAAAGAAAGTACGGACTTGAGCCAGAGGACTCATTTTTACCCTGAGTAACGCTAATAATTTAGCAGAGTGTCAAAAAATTGGCAAGTGACATTATTATGGCGATCTTCTTTTTTACTCACAGGGTGACATATTCATAGTTTAACTAAATCAAACGATTAAGTATTTTTGGCGATAAAAGATGAAAAATACCACTCTAACAATGAAACTCAAGTGGCAAAGCTTCTGTCAAACAACTGTAATCAATAACAACAAGAATGCTTGTAGGTGGTCATATGAGAGTTTTTCCTGTCTACGCACCTAAGCTTATCGTTAAGCACGCGCGTATTTTTCTCACTGGTGTTATTTGGGTTAAAGATTTAGGACGATTGGAATTTGAGAAGGGACGGTTTTTACTGCCAAGAAAAAGCCTGCCAAAAGTGAAGCAGGCTATTTTAGAATTGAACGAACTGATCGAAGCGCAGCATCATCAAACTAATGCAGTTTAGATTTCGCTGTTTAACAAGCCAACAAGGCCAGTCACTTTTTCGTTCCAAGAAGTGAGTTCTTCTTGTAGTTGCTGGTTTTGCTCATTCAATTGTTGATTGTGCTCACTCAGCGTAGACGCTTTTTGCTTCTCTTCTTCAAGCTCCATTTTTAGAAGCTCGATAGTTTCGAGTGCAGCCTGGATTTTGGTTTCCAGTTTGGACAGTAATTCAAGGCTCATCTGGAGAGTCCTATGGTTTCTGGATGGGACTGTGATTCTAGCAGTGCCTAGAACTTAAGGAATAGCGATTCTTGCCGTTTGGTTAAAAAACACCCTATTACTGGGTTCTAAATTAAGTTTTTTTGCATTTGTTATTAACTCGTTAGTATTCTTGGTTTTATTTTTTATCGGAATGGTCCATGTCGCCTAGTTTGCTCGCCATACTCCCGCTACTGTTGACCTTAACCTTAGCCCTGTTTTTACGCCGCACGCTGGTGGCGTTAGGCGTTGGTATCGTCTCTGGCGCCCTATTGATCGCCCAATTTGACCCGCTGCAAACGGGGTTGTATTTGCTTGATATCGGTGTAAAACAATTTTATGCCCAAGGTGCTTGGCAAGCGTGGCATCTCAATGTGCTGTTCGCCATGTTACTGCTCGGTAGCATGACGCAATTGTTAGCACGTGGCGGTGCCGTGGGTCAGTTTGGTGATTGGCTGTATAGCCGTATTCGTACTGAACGTCAGGCGCGTCTTGGGGTCGTATTTCTTGGTTGGTTAGTGTTTATCGATGGGATTTTCAGTTGTCTTGCTGTCGGCCATGTGTGTCAGCCGCTCAGCCAGCGTTATGGTATTCGCCATGAGCAGCTCGCCTATTTAGTTGATTCCAATGCTTCGCCTTTATGCGCGCTATTGCCTTTCTCCAGTTGGGGCCCTTATGTGATGGCGCTTATCGCGGGGATCAGCTTTTTGCCCGTGTCGCCGCTGGAAGCCTTTATTGAGGTGGCCTTATTTAACTTTTACGCCATAGTGACCTTAGGCTTGTCCGTACTCGTCGCTTGGTATGGCGTAGGTTTTCACTCTTTTGTTGCTGTTACTGCTGTGGAATCCTCCAATACGGTCGAGGTTAAGGGAAATCCTTGGCTGCTCGCAATCCCTATGCTGACTCTGCTGTCTGCTTCAGTGGGATTAACTTTGTGGTCTGGGGCTCAGCAGGTCTCTTCTTGGGATGTGTCACTCTGGCTTGCTAAGGCTGATATTGGCGCTTCTATGCGCGATGCTTGTTTGTTGGCAACCTTGGTCACTCTTGCCATGTTAGGCTTGTCTGGGCGACGTTTAACGGCGTTAGTGGGGGATTTGAGCCACGGAGTTCGCATGATCTCCTTCGCCATTGCGATTTTACTCTGCACTTGGATGATTGGCGCTGTGATCCAAGATCTTGGCGTCGCTAAATTGTTGGCTGCTTGGGCTAAGACTTATCTTTCTCCGCACCTGCTGGTAGCGGGAATGTTTTTACTCTGTGCGATAATGGCTTTTGCGACGGGTTCAAGCTGGGGAACATTTGCAATTATGATCCCTATTGGCGCAGAGATTGCCCATAACTTAGATCCTCATTTGTTGTTACCTGTACTGAGCGCTGTGATGGCGGGGTCGGTATTTGGCGACCACTGCTCGCCCATTTCAGATACCAGCGTGCTCAGTGCGACCAGCTCTGGTTGCGCTCCCCATGACCATGTGGTGACTCAGTTGCCCTTTGCTTTGATCGCGGCATGCGCAGCCTTAGTCGGATTTCAATTAGTCAATTTAGCCGTGGCGACGCCGTTAGTGTGGCTGGCCGTGGTGAGCTGTAGCCTAGGATTATTTGCCTTGATGGCACGTTTTTATTCACCTTTGCCCAGATTCGTAGCGCAGACATAAAGCCAGTTTATCGCTAAAATGGCCGATTTGGTTCTTGCTGAGCCATTTATTTAAGTGCATCTGATTTAAGAGATTATCAATATGAGTATTACCCGTTTAGATGTAGGTACCCGCATGAGCAGTATAGTGATCCACCAAGGTACTGTGTATCTGTGTGGTCAAGTGGCGAAGGACAAGTATCAAGGTATCACCGAGCAAACTGTCACTATGCTTGAGGAGGTCGATACCTTGTTAGCGCAGGCGGGAAGTTCGCGTGAGCATTTACTGTCAGCGACTATTTATCTGAAAGATATGGGTGATTATGATGCGATGAATGCGGTATGGGATGCTTGGGTGCCTAAAGGTCATGCGCCAGCCCGTGCTTGTGTACAAGCCGCTATTGCCGAGCCAGAATATTTGGTTGAAGTATCTGTGATTGCGGCGGTTGCGGTTTAAGCGCTAAGCTATTTTTCGTCCCGTTTAGAAGCCTGTTTCGATCCCTATTTTGAATCCTGTCACCGAGTGTCATGACTCGGTGAAGCTTTTCCGCAATACACCTCGCTAACTAAACCTGTATTGTTCAGCACGTTCACTCTCTTCTAACAAAACCCTTTAGCTTTAACCTAATAAGTATTCCATTAGATGTGAAGGGACAAGTGGCGGATGATCCCCATATTGTTCTGAGAGTGCGGTGGCGATAGTCTCAATATCTTGTTGGGCTAAGCCTTGTTCGATAATGGCAAACGCCCAAGGAGCCTCGGTTTTGAGTTTGAGGAAATAAGGCGTTTCGACAAATTGTGCGAGTGAGTAAGCGGAGCCTCCTAAACCATGCCCCCAACCTTCGCTGACCTGAAAGGGTCTATCCAGATGTGCCATATCAAATTCAATGAGATGGGGGTATTGGCCGTTATGCCCACCGATCCAGTGACCGATTTCAACCGATAAAATCATAGTTGCCATGTTATATCCTTTGCTAGGGTTGCTTGGCTGCAATGAGTACTCGTCTAAATTCAGCATTAGGCTCGAGGGGTGTGATGGCGGCGATATGGTCGAGTCTAAGGGACTGTTTAGTTTGTTGCAGTTGGATGATAAGCCACTCAGTTTTGTCGGCTCTTGTCTGCGTGGTGATGGCTTTACCTTGGCACTGGGTGCCATCAATAAGCTCAATGTTGAGTTGATAACCACGCAGACAGGCGAGTTCGAGATAGTCGTAGTGGGCGCAGGGGATCATTTTATAATCTGACATTGGATCATCTCATTGGGAGTTCGACCCTATTGTGGCAAAAATACTTGCCATTGGCATTATGTGTGACCCAATGCGGATTGTTTTATCTAGTATCTAAGGCAGTGTAAAAGACTGAGCCAAGCATGTTAGCGAGTTTTTTATTTGCTTAGACCTTTAGATATGCGCGCCCCTCTTGACTTTATTCCTGTCGCTCCCTAGTCTGCTTGTTCAGTAATCAAGGTGGTATGCGATGGAAATAACCTACAATTTAAAACCTGCGTCCGAGCGCCGTACTGAGCAATTCAAGCCCGAGGGGAATGTGGGCTTTGGTAGCCTCAGAACCGATCATATGTTTTTGATGGATTATCATGATGGACAATGGTGCGATCCGCGCATCGTTCCTTATGGACCATTTGAAATGGCACCGGGTGCAATGGCGTTGCATTATGGCCAGTCGATCTTCGAAGGTGCTAAAGCCTTTATGCATGAAGACGGCGAGATTTATACTTTCCGTATTAATAAGAATGCCGAGCGGATGAATCGCTCCGCCGATATCGTCTGTATTCCCAATATCGATGAACAAATGCAGATGGATGCGATCAATGCGTTGATCGATGTCGATCGCCTGTGGTTCCCGATGCAAGAAGGCGCGTGTCTGTATATTCGTCCTTTTATTTTTGCGACCGAAGACCGCCTCTCTGTGAGCCCAAGTTCGCGTTATACCTTCTGTGTCGTGTTAAGCCCAAGTGGCGCTTATTATGCGGCTGGCGTGAACAAAGGCATACGCTTACTGATCAGCAAAACTTTCCATCGTGCTGTATCGGGTGGCACTGGCGCCTCAAAAGCCGCGGGTAACTATGCGGCTTCGTTGCGTGCGGGTAAAGCGGCGGCAGCCTTTGGTGCATCGCAAGTGTTATATCTCGATTCGACCAATCAACAGATTGAAGAAGCGGGCGCGATGAACCATTTCCACATTCTGAAAGATGGCACTGTGATTATTCCAACCTTCACAGATACTATTTTGAAATCGATCACCTCGCAATCCATTATGGAATTGGGTGAGATGCTCGGTTGTGAAGTGCGCCAAGAGACTGTCATGCTTGATAAATTTATCGCTGATATTGAATCTGGTGAAATTATTGAGGCGGGTGGTTTTGGGACGGCGGCCGTGGTTTCTGCTGTGGGCTCCTACATTTTTGAAGATGGCCATGTTGTCACTGTCGGTAATGGTGAAGTGGGCGAGCATGTTCAGCGTATCTATAAACTGTATACCGAAATCCAAAAGGGCAATATTAAAGGTCCTGAAGGCTGGGTTAAGCGTGTTGAACGTTTAGCAAAGTAAGGAATTTGTGGTGATGTTTAAAGGCTCCTAGGAGCCTTTTTTATTGGCTACTTTTGTCGATAATGCCTTAAATCAAAGTGGCTGTGGCTTAGATTGATTTTTGAGTAAGGTTAAACAATCTTCGGCATTTAAGGGTTTACTCAGTAAAAAACCTTGTACTTGATCGCAACCCTGCATCGCCAAGAAGTTGAGCTGTTCTTGGGTCTCTACGCCTTCGGCGACGACATTCAGTTCTAAGCTGTGAGCGAGGGCAATAATGGCGCTGGTGATGGCGGCATCGTCGGGATCGTTGGTGATGTCTCTGACAAATTCTCGATCGATTTTGAGTGTGTCTATCGGGAAGCGTTTGAGATAGCTTAGGCTCGAATAACCCGTACCAAAATCATCCACGGCTATGGTCAATCCTAGGGCCTTGAGTTTAGATAGGATGCTGACCGACTCTTGCGGATTGCCCATGATCATTGATTCAGTAAGCTCAAGCTCAAGAGATTGAGCTGGGAGACCTGATACGGCTAAAGCGACTTCGATGGTGGAGATAATGTCCGCCTTCAGTTGGCGGGCCGATAGGTTGACGGCAATAGTGATCCCGTTAAATCCTAAGCTATTCCATTCGGCTAATTGCTGGCAAGCATGATTGATCACCCAATGGCCAATTTGGGTGATGATGCCGGTTTCTTCCGCCAGCGGAATAAACTCGACGGGGGAAATGGGGCCAAGTTCAGTGTGATACCAACGTAAAAGTGCTTCCAGTCCTGTGAGTGAACCATCTCGTAAACAGAATTTAGGTTGATAAACCAAGCTTAGTTCTTTGCGTTGGATAGCTTCCTTTAAACCACTTTCGAGTTGTACATGACGGGTGGCGATTTCATTTAATTGGGTAAGCGGATTAAATGGTTGATCTTACCTTTGCATGAGAGTGAGACAGACCGGCATCTCATCGGATTATCTGGTTGATGCTTCACCTACTGCTGGTGCATGTTTCCTTCGCTAATTCCAGCAAGAACCCCACACGCCTCAACTTCCCGGTCATCGTTGCAACTCGCTCTCAGTGAAACGAGTTGTTTCTCAAGCGCTTGCAGAGCGGTTATCTGCGACCGCACATGAGAGATGTGATCATCGAGCAAGGCGTTGACGGCGGTACAAGGCTGATGAGGGTCGTCCTGATAGCTCTGTAGTTCGTGAATCTCAGCCAGTGACAGGCCCAGGATTCTGCAGCGACGGATGAAGGCCAGCCCCTCACCATGCTTCTCGGTATAGACACGGTAACCGTTGTCCTGCCGATCAGGCGGCGGCAACAAGCCCTGCTGTTCATAGAAGCGGATCGTCTGTGTTTCGACCCCTACCAACTGCGCCAACTGACCAATGCGCATCAGCCTCCTCCCCAACGGATTCTTTACTCTATTGACCTTATAGTAGCTTTATAGTTTAAAATGGTACCACAACATTGTTCAAGTGGAGTCGTATCATGAGCAAATCCTGTGGTGGCGCCTGTGGCGGTGATGCAACGTCCGCAGCGGATACCGATATACAGGCCTCCTCCGAGGCGCCAGGGAGATGGGTCAGTGTTTATGCCGTGCCGAAGATGGACTGTCCATCAGAAGAACGAATGATTCGCCTAGCCCTGAACGGCTTTGAGGAGATTCGGGCGCTGTCCTTCGACTTGTCGAACCGCCGGCTGAAGGTCGTGCATGACGGCGAGGTCGAGCCCGTCACCTCGAAACTGAAGACCTTGGGGCTAGGCGCCTCGCTTCAGGAAACCGTCGCTGCAAATCCGGAGACCATCAAGGCCGCCGAGTTTTCGGCAGCTTCTGCTAAGCAAGAATCCGGGACCCTGCGCTGGTTGCTCGGCATCAATGCACTTCTGTTCGTGGTGGAAATGACTGCCGGTCTGATCGCCCGGTCCACCGGCCTGATTGGAGAATCCCTGGACAATTTTGCCGATGCGGCGGTGTACGGGCTTGCCCTTTATGCGGTTGGACATAGCGTGAAAATGCAGGTACGTGCCGCGCATCTTGCTGGTGTACTGCAACTGATCTTGGCTGTGGGCGTGCTCGTAGAGGTGGTGAGACGCTTTGTATTCGGTAGTGAGCCTGAATCGCTGGTGATGATGGCTATCGCATTCGTCGCATTGATTGCCAATACCAGTTGTCTGCTGCTCATATCCAAACATCGGGAAGGCGGGGCGCACATGAAGGCAAGCTGGATATTCTCGGCCAACGACGTGGTGATCAACCTGGGGGTCATCACCGCCGGCGCCCTGGTCGCGTGGACCGGTTCCAATTATCCGGATCTGATTATCGGCACCATCGCGGGGGGCATTGTACTTAACGGTGCCAGACGCATTTTGGCGTTGAAGGGTTAAATAATGCTCATTATTGGCAAAAAGCTCTCGCCGTATGCCCTATTGTCCATATCGGGCCTGCTGGCAGCGTCTGATCAGGCTGTAAAGTGGCTGGTGCAGCAATCAATGGCCTATGGCGAGTATGTTTCGGTGACCCCGTTCTTTAACTGGGTGCACCTATGGAACACCGGTGCCGCATTCAGTCTTTTTGCGAATGGTGGAGGCTGGCAGCGCTACTTTTTTATCGGAATCGCGGTAGTGGTCTCGATTTTTCTGATCAAGCTGATCCTTGAAAATCGTCATAAAGGAGAAGCCATCGCTTACAGTCTTATCCTCGGTGGCGCAATGGGCAACCTGATTGACCGGGTCTTTCGCGGCTATGTTGTGGATTCCTTTGATTTCTATTGGCGAGACTGGCATTGGCCGGCCTTCAACCTGGCTGATATTGCAATTGTCCTCGGTGCCTTACTTTTCGTTTCCAGCAGCTTGTTGGGTAAAAAAGCAAACACCAATGCCGAGTCGGATGGATCTGACTGACACCTACGCCTATACAACACCATGACCGAACTTCCCGACAACATCCTTCACCTGCCGCAATACCAAGTACTGGGCTGCAAATCAACCGACGACGAAATGCACTTCCAGGTGGACGTGCCCGATCCCATCGCCTGCGAGGAATGCGGCGTGCAGGGTGAGTTCGTAAGGTTCGGCAAGCGTGACGTTCCCTATCGTGATCTGCCCATCCACGGCAAGCGGGTCACTCTCTGGGTGGTCCGCCGCCGATACACCTGCCGGGCCTGCAAGACAACATTCAGGCCCCAGCTACCGGAGATGGTGGACGGATTCCGTATGACACTGCGGCTGCATGAGTACGTGGAGAAGGAATCCTTCAACCACCCCTACACCTTTGTGGCGGCACAGACCGGCCTGGACGAGAAGACGGTGCGCGACATCTTCAACGCCCGCGCCGAGTTCCTGGGGCGCTGGCACCGCTTCGAGACGCCCCGCATCCTGGGCATTGACGAGCTATACCTGAACAAGCGCTACCGCTGCATTCTGACCAACATTGAGGAGCGAACCCTGCTCGACCTGCTGGCCACCCGCCGCCAGGACGTGGTGACCAACTACCTGATGAAGCTGAAAGACCGGCAGAAGGTCGAGATCGTCAGCATGGACATGTGGAACCCCTACCGGGCAGCGGTCAAGGCTGTGCTGCCCCAGGCCCGTATCGTGGTCGATAAGTTCCATGTGGTGCGCATGGCCAACGATGCCCTAGAGAGAGTGCGCAAGGGCCTCAGAAAGGAGCTGAAACCGTCCCAGAGCCGGACTCTCAAGGGAGACCGGAAAATCCTGCTGAAACGCGCTCACGAAGTCTCAGACCGGGAGCGCCTCATCATGGAGACCTGGACAGGCGCGTTCCCGCAACTGCTGGCCGCCTACGAGCACAAGGAGCGCTTCTACGGCATCTGGGACGCCACCACACGGCTCCAGGCAGAAGCCGCCCTGGACGAGTGGATAGCCACCATCCCGAAGGACCAAAAGGAAGTCTGGAGCGATCTGGTCAGGGCAGTGGGAAACTGGCGCGAAGAGACCATGACCTACTTCGAGACGGACATGCCCGTCACCAACGCTTACACGGAGTCCATCAACCGACTGGCCAAGGACAAGAACCGTGAAGGGCGCGGTTACTCCTTCGAGGTGATGCGGGCACGAATGCTCTACACCACGAAGCACAAGAAGAAGGCACCGACTGCGAAGGTCTCTCCTTTCTACAAGAAAACCATCGGTTACGGACTGCCGGACTTCGCAGAGGAACTCAACTACGGAGTCGATCTATCAACCATCTGAGGGTGGTATCAGATTGATGGGGTGAAGGTGCCCCATCAACCATTAAATCCGTATACCCATTTAATTTAGAGGTATAAAACTGAAAGTTATTTCGACCTGATGATTTTGCGTGGTACATGGCGGTATCGGCAAATTTAATCAGTGAGTCGGCATTGTCCGCATCGTTAGGGTATAAGCTGATACCTATTGAGGTCGAAATGGTCAGCGTTTTATCGTCCAATAGGAAGGGCGTTTGGAATGCTCTGAGCACTTTTTCTGAGATCAGGGTTGCGGCTTTTGTTTTCGCAACACCTTCTAAAATAATAGTAAATTCATCGCCACCTAAGCGTGCGACAGTATCGCCATCACGCACTGCATTTTGCAGTCGTCTTGCCACGGCTTTCAGTAACAAATCCCCGACATGATGCCCCATAGAGTCGTTGATATGTTTAAAGCGGTCGAGGTCTAAGAACAGCAAGGCAACGATATTATTCGCTCTGTGCGCTTGAGTAATCGCGTGATTGAGCCTGTCTTGAAATAAAGTTCGGTTCGGTAAGCCTGTTAATGTGTCAAAGCTGGCGAGGAAACGCAGATCTTCTTCGGCTTTTTTCCGCTCAGTGATGTCGGTAAATACTGCAACGAAGTGACTGGTTTCGCCTTTGATATCGATCACTTGGTTGATTTCAAGCCAGACTAAAATGGCCTGACGTTGTTTATTGCGGATCCAGAGTTCTCCGACCCAATGTTTGTGACGCAGTAGCTGTTGTTCAATTGTATTGAACAACTCTCGCTGTTGGCGACTAAAGGCTAAGTGAATGAAATGCCTGTCGGTTATTTGGCGTTCTGTGTACCCTGTAATGGCACAAAATGCTGGGTTGACCGAACGAATTCGATAATTTAATCCTCCCACTACAACGGCTTCGTTCATACTGTTGAGCACTTGTGATGACAGTACCAACTCGTTTTCAATCAGTTTGCGCGAGGTAATGTTACGGTTGGTCCCTGTCATGCGGATCGGATTATCTAAACTATCTTTTTCAACCACTTTGCCACGATCTAAAATCCATACCCAATTACCCGGTGAGCGTTCGACACGGTACTCTGCTTCGAAGAAAGGCGAACGACCTTGAAGGTGTTCGTTAAGCTCAAATTTGAATCTTTCTCTATCCTCTGAGTGCATGCTCTCATGGGCTATATTGCTGCTATTCCAATGGGGGACTGAAGAATCCATATTGGTACGATAGACGCGATTTTCTGGTATGTTCCAGTCCCACATGCCATCGCCAGAGGCCCAAAGTGCAAGTTTGAGTCGCTCCTCTGAGGCGCGGATACTGGTTTCAAATTCGCGCTGTTGCTGACGTTTTCTTTTACGCCAGATAATGATCCAAGCCAACAGCCATAGAGAGAGCAAGCTGTAGAGGGCGTAGGCGAACTGAGTTCGATAGAAGGGCGCTTTTACATGAAGATCGACAGAAAGGGCGTAGTCACCTTGAGTGTTGTATTGCAGCCCATGGCGAACATGCAGTTGGTAGTGACCAGGATTAATATTGGTGAAGGTGATTTCATTACCTGTGGGGAGCTCATGCCACTCGTTATCAAATCCCTCAAGAAAATAGCTGAAGCGGTTTTTACCCGTATAGCTGAAATCCAATGAGGTCACCTCAAAACTGATCAGCTGATCGCTATAGTCCATTACTATGCTAGGTGGATGACTTAAATCGAGAATAGTGTGCCCTTTACCCGCAATACTATAGCCAGTGAGTGCGACTTTAACATCGGGTCGTTGATCTGGAATTGACTTTGGATTGAAACGATTTATGCCATTAATGCCACCAAACCAGAGATCGCCATCGCTGTCTTCAAGTTTTACGCCACCGTTAAACTCCAGTGCTTGTAGCCCTTCTTGTTCGTTAAATATGATGACACGATTGGTTTTAGGGTTTAGTTTGCCTATGCCCGCATTACTACTAAACCAAATGTTGTGTTCTTGATCCTCGAGTAAGGCATAGATGGTATCACTTGGTAATCCCTGATTGCGGGTATAGTGGCTAAAACCTACATCAGTCTCTTGAGACGGTAACTTGCTGATCCCACCATGGGTGGCAAACCATACCTCGCCCGACTTTGTGACTAAAATATCGCGGACACGGTTGTTGATCAGGCTGTTTTTGTCTGAGGATTGATGGAAGTAGGATTTACCTGTACCTGTTTTCATATCCAGTTTAAGTAGGCCATCGAGAGTACCTATCCATAGCATGTCTTTGTGTGTTCTGAGGATTAAAAACTGGTTTTGTGCCGGATAGAAATTATCAATATGTGCCAATGAGATAAAAGTAAATTCATCGGTATCTATCGCCTTACGGTAGAGGGCATTGGTTGTTGCCACCCAGAGGCGACCTTGCTCATCAATATCTAAACTACGGATATAATTGGTTTCTGCGCCTTGATCAGTGCGTTCTGTCACCTTGAGTAACTGGAAGTGGCCATCTAGCGTCAGTCGACCTAGCCCATAGTTAGTGGCAAACCAAAGCACGCCATTTTTGTCTTGGTCTATATCTCGCAGGATAAGATTCAAGTTGCGTTGATGCATCCCTAAGGCGTTAGCAAAGAGCTCCGTGTAGTGTTCATATTTTCCATTGGCCAACATGCGTTTAAGCCCAGCACCTTCGGTGCCTATCCATAGCGCATTATCTTGGCTGCGGAACAAGGTGCGAATGTTGTTACTTTGTTGTGACAGGTTAGGGGTGGATTCGTAAATATGCTGAAAATACTGACGACGGGTATTAATTTTATCTAGACCAGAATAACTGGCACCTAACCATAAATTGCCAAAGGGATCTTGCAGTAAGCTCAGCATGTTATTTTCACTGATACTGTTGGTACGCTTAGGATCATACCTGTGGTAGGTCGCAGTAAATGCCTTATCGTTTCTCTCGAGTTGAATAAGACCCGCTTCAGGCCCGACGACCCAAAAATCACCCTGTTCAGTTTGGATAAAATCCTTGATATAAGGCACGTTATCGTCGGTCTGCCAAAGGATTTCGCCCTGTTGCGAGGCTAAGTTGTAGTGCCATAATTGCCCACCCAGAGCTAAGGTGATCGCATTAGCGGAATGTGCCCTAATTTGATGTGCAGTGAGATTCTGCGGGACATTTAAGCGAGTGATAGTATTGGCACTGACAGCAAAGGTGCCGCTATCTTGTGTTCCTGCCAGCAGGTAAGTGTCTTCAACATTGGCTAAGCTGGTGATGTGGGGTTGAACACTATTACCTAAGTTCACTTGGGTAATGCGTTTGGTTTTGGTCGATAGGGAAAATAGTCCTGCTTTAGTACCAATCCAGAGTGTATTGCCTACAACGCTGAGTTTGGTTGTGCGCGGATCGGTAAGCCCTTGTTCTTGGCCAAAGTGTTCAAAGGTCCCTGTGCTCAAATCGAGTCGATTTACCCCTTGGCTGAAAGTCGAAACCCAGATGTTACCTTCTGAGTCTTGAATAATGTCAGAGACATAGCTCTCAGAAATACTCCTCGGATCATTGGGTGAATGGGGGAAAATATTGAAGCTGTGACCGTTATAAGCATGCAAACCATCTTGAGTGCCAATCCATAACATACCTGCATTGTCCATAAACAGGCTAGTAATCGTATTTTGGGTAAGGCCATCTTCACTGCGAATATGTTCAAATTTGAGCTGTGTAGAAGCCGCGCTCAATGGTTGAGCTAATCCATTGCACGAGATCCCCCACAAACTTAGGATAAAAAGCGTACTAAACATTAGCTTGTGGATTAGTTGACTCAAATTTTCCCCTACCAAAAACGGACCCATCCTGATTAGGTTTCTATTTAGTTTAGTTCTTAGCCTAGACCTTACATGCCATTTTGCTGTAAAAATGCGACTTAAATTGCTGACTTGGTTTAAAAATAACCAAAATCGATGGGCGCGATTCTGTAATAGATCATGCAATATATTAACTGTACCGTTTTACTGCCAATATTCTTTTTATGACGAGTTTGTATTCTGGCGTTTTTGCTAAAGGATCTTAGCATTGTTTCAGGTATGTCAACATATCATGCTAAGACAAATACGGGCGAAGCAGATTAAAATGATGGGCGAGAATAGAAAAAAGACCTTGCCGGAAGGGGGAGAAGCAAGGTCTTTGGTTGAACTGTTTACTTAGATAAAATTACGCAGCGGGCACCCGCACAAAACCTTCCATCAGTACGCGAGCGCTGCGGCTCATAATGGCTTTAACAACTGTCCATTCGCCGTTGACCATTGACGCCTCTGCGCCGACGCGCAAGGTGCCAGAGGGATGACCAAAGCGTACCGCATCCATTTTGCCCTGAGTGTCGCCGCCTGCGGCTAAGTTGACTAAGGTGCCGGGAATGGCTGCTGCCGTGCCAATTGCCACTGCCGCCGTGCCCATCATGGCGTGGTGCAGTTTGCCCATAGACAGGGCGCGTACCAGTAGATCAATTTCATCTGCATTGACAGTTTTACCGCTCGAGGACACATAGGTCTGTGGTTTGGCGACAATGGCAATTTTAGGGGTGTGCTGGCGTGATGCGGCTTCGTCTATATGTGAAATTAAGCCCATACGCACAGCCCCATAGGCACGAATAGTCTCAAATTTGGCAAGGGCGGCGTTGTCGCTATTAATATCATCCTGCAACTCAGTGCCTGTGTAGCCTAAGTCTTCAGCATTGATAAAAATGGTGGGAATGCCTGCGTTGATCATAGTGGCGTTAAAGCTGCCAATGCCCGGCACTTCTAGCACATCGACAACATTACCCGTAGGGAACATGCAGCCCCCTTCACCGTCTTCATCGGCGGCGGGGCTCATAAACTCGATTTGCACTTCCGCGGCAGGAAAGGTCACACCATCGAGTTCAAAATCACCGGTTTCCTGCACTTCACCGTTAGTGATGGGCACATGGGCGATAATGGTTTTGCCAATATTGGCCTGCCAAATTCGCACAGTACAGACGCCATTTTGAGGAATGCGGTCGGCATCAATCAAGCCATTGCTGATGGCAAAGGCACCGACGGCGGCGGTTAGATTGCCACAGTTACCGCTCCAATCGACAAAGGGCTTATCGATGGCCACTTGACCAAAGAGGTAATCCACATCGTGATCGCCCTGAGTGCTTTTGGATAAAATCACGGTTTTACTGGTGCTTGAGGTGGCAGCGCCCATGCCATCAATTTGTTTACCGTAGGGATCTGGGCTGCCTATCACTCGCAGTAACAAGGCATCACGGGCGGCACCTGCAACTTGTGCGGCCTTAGGTAAATCCTGCAGACGGAAAAACACGCCCTTGCTGGTGCCGCCACGCATATAAGTCGCGGCGACTTTGATTTGTGGCGGGAAAAAATTCTTACTCATGCTATTAACTCCAAGGGGAATAGCGATACAGGTTAGCGTTGCTATCAAAGGTGGCGATTCACGTGTGGAGTCGCCACCTGTTGAAAGCGAGTTTTACTTCAGATTCGACTCTAAAAAGTCCTGAGCAAAACGCTGCAATACGCCGCCCGCCTCGTAGATAGACACTTCTTCGGCGGTATCGAGACGACACGTCACCGGCACTTCGATGCGCTCCCCGTTTTTACGGGTGATGACGACAGTCAAATCCGCTCTTGGCGCTGGCGTGCCGAGGACATCGAACACTTCTGTGCCATCTATTCCATAAGTTGCACGATTGTCGCCCGCTTTAAATTCCAGTGGCAACACGCCCATACCGACTAAGTTAGTGCGATGAATACGCTCGAAACCTTCGGCAACAATGGCCTCAACGCCCGCTAAACGCACGCCTTTGGCAGCCCAGTCGCGGGACGAACCTTGGCCGTAATCTGCGCCCGCGATGATGATCAGCGGTTGCTTACGTTCCATATAGGTTTCAATCGCTTCCCACATACGGGTCACTTGACCTTCTGGCTCGATACGCGTCAGTGAGCCTTGTTGCACTTTGCCGTCAACGATTGCCATTTCGTTTTTAAGCTTAGGATTGGCAAAGGTTGCGCGCTGGGCGGTTAAGTGATCCCCCCTGTGGGTGGCGTAGGAGTTAAAGTCTTCCTCCGGCAAGCCCATTTTGTGCAGATATTCGCCCGCGGCGCTGTCCATCATAATGGCGTTAGAAGGCGATAAATGGTCTGTGGTGATGTTGTCACCCAGCACCGCCAGTGGTCGCATACCCTTGAGTGCGCGTTCACCCGCCAATGCGCCTTCCCAGTAAGGTGGGCGACGAATATAAGTAGATTGCGGACGCCAATCGTACAGCGGGCTGATTTTTTCGCCATAATCGACGGCTAAATCGAACATGGGCTCGTACACTTTACGGAACTGCTCAGGTTTAACACTGGTCGCAATGACGGCATCGATTTCTTCATCCGATGGCCAAATGTCGATAAGTTTTACTGGCTTACCGTCTTTATCTAATCCCAGCACATCCTTTTCAATATCGAAACGTATGGTGCCTGCAATCGCGTAGGCGACGACCAATGGCGGCGATGCTAAGAAAGCTTGTTTAGCATAGGGATGAATACGGCCATCGAAGTTACGGTTACCCGATAACACAGCGGTGGCGTACAAGTCGCGGTCGATCACTTCTTTTTGAATCACAGGATCCAGCGCGCCGCTCATACCGTTACACGTCGTACAGGCAAACCCAACAATCCCAAAGCCGAGTTGTTCAAGCTCAGGTAATAGCTTGGCTTCTTCTAAATATAATTGCACCGCTTTAGAGCCGGGTGCCAGTGAGGTTTTGACCCAAGGTTTGCGGCTTAAGCCTTTAGCATTGGCGTTGCGGGCAATGAGACCTGCAGCAATCACGTTGCGTGGGTTACTGGTGTTAGTACAGCTGGTAATCGCCGCAATAATCACAGCCCCATCGGGCATTAAGCCGGGCTCGTTTTCGACTACGCCGCTAATTCCGCGCTCAGCCAATTCTGATGTTGGCACCCGTGCATGTGGGTTTGATGGCCCTGCAATGGTGCGCACCACCGAAGATAAATCAAAATGCAGTACGCGTGGATAGTGCACTTCGGTCAAGCTGTCGGCCCACAAACCGGCGGTTTTGGCATAGGTTTCAACCAGTTTAACTTGCTCGGCTTCGCGGCCCGTTAAGGTCAAATAATCAAGGGTTTGCTGGTCGATGTAGAACATGGCCGCAGTGGCGCCAAACTCAGGCGTCATGTTCGAAATCGTGGCGCGATCGCCTAATGTCAGCGCCGCTGCGCCTTCGCCGAAGAACTCTAAGTAAGAAGAGACAACTTTTTGTGCGCGTAGAAACTCGGTCAAGGCCAATACGATATCGGTAGCCGTAATGCCGGGCTGTGGTCTGCCCGTGAGCTCGACACCGATAATGTCCGGTAGACGCATATAGGATGCGCGCCCTAGCATGACGCTTTCGGCTTCTAAGCCGCCGACACCTATGGCGATAACGCCGAGCGCATCAACGTGCGGCGTGTGGCTATCGGTGCCGACTAAGGTATCGGGGAAGGCCACGCCATTGCGTGAATGCACCACAGGCGACATACGTTCTAAGTTAATTTGGTGCATGATGCCGTTACCCTGAGGGATAACATCAATGTTTTTAAAGGCTTTTTGCGTCCAATCAATAAAGTGGAATCTGTCTTCGTTGCGTCTGTCTTCGATGGCGCGGTTTTTGGCAAAGGCGTCTTTATCAAAACCACCAAATTCGACAGCGAGTGAGTGATCCACAATTAATTGTGTTGGTACAACAGGGTTCACTTTGGCGGGATCTCCACCCTTAGCGGCAATAGCGTCACGCAGACCTGCAAGGTCAACTAAAGCGGTTTGCCCCAAAATATCATGGCACACCACGCGGGCAGGAAACCAAGGGAAATCCAGTTCTTGCTTAGATTCGATAATCTGTTTTAGCGAGTCGGTCAAAACGGCCGGATCGCAGCGACGGACTAAGTTTTCAGCTAAAACGCGCGAGGTGTAAGGCAGCTTGGCATACGAGCCAGCTTGAATGGCTTCTACGGCTTCGCGGGTATCGAAGTAATCGAGTTGAGTGCCGGGTAAGGGCTTGCGATATTGGGTATTCATAGCAGTGCTCATAACATCATCCATTTCGGAAAATGAAGTTGGCGCGAGACTTACATTGAGTGAAATCTCGCGCCAAGTGTGGTCAATTTTGCTTAACGGTTGGCAATCGGTACCACTTTGCGCGGCGCAACGCCCACATAATCGGCACTCGGGCGGATGATGCGGTTGTTAGAGCGTTGCTCCATCACGTGCGCCGCCCAGCCTGTAACGCGTGAACACACGAAGATAGGCGTAAACAACTTAGTCGGAATATCCATGTAGTGGTACGCGCTGGCGTGGAAAAAATCTGCATTACAGAAGAGTTTTTTCTGTTCCCACATCAGGGCTTCACAGGCAACCGATACCCGGTATAGACGGTCGTCACCGTTGGCGGCAGCCAGTTTTTCTGACCATTCTTTGATGATGGCATTACGTGGATCGCTGTCGCGGTAAATTGCGTGGCCGAAGCCCATGATTTTATCTTTACGCTCGAGTTTGCCCATTAAGATGTCGCGCGCATCGGCTTCATCTTTCATATCTTGAATGAGTTCCATCGCCGCTTCGTTCGCGCCGCCATGCAGCGGGCCGCGCAGTGAACCAATCGCCCCAGTGACGCACGAATGCATGTCTGACAGGGTTGAAGCACATACGCGAGCGGTAAAGGTTGATGCGTTAAATTCATGTTCTGCATAAAGAATTAACGATACGTCCATCACTTTAGCATGCAGTGCCGACGGCGCTTTGCCATGTAATAAGTGGAGGAAGTGTGCGCCAATTTGATCGTCATCGGTTTCAGTATCGATACGCACGCCATCGTGGCTAAAGCGATACCAGTAACAGATGATCGATGGGAATGCGGCGAGTAAACGGTCGGTAATTTCACTCTGTTCGCTAAAGCTGTGCTCGGCTTCTAAGTTGCCTAGCATAGAGCAGCCAGTACGCATCACATCCATAGGATGAGTGTCGGCGGGAATGCGCTCCAATACTTCTTTTAATGCTTGCGGCAGACCGCGAAGGCCTTTGAGTTTGGTTTTGTAGGCATCAAGTTGGGCTTGAGTGGGCAGCTCGCCGTAAAGAATAAGGTAGGCGACTTCTTCGAAGGTGGCATTTTCACCGAGATCTTTCACATCATAACCGCGGTACGTTAGGCCCGAGCCTGACACGCCCACTGTGCTCAATGCGGTTTCGCCTGCGCTCTGGCCACGTAATCCTGCACCGCTTAGTTTTTTAGCTTCTGACATAATCCTTCCCTTCCGTTAACTCTGTTTGGTTATTGCTGGCGGATTTCAGTGCTCGTTTCAGAGCACTTATTCGCCGACATTTATTGGTTAAGGCTGCACTTTTTATTTAATTTGTTTAACGCTAAATCGGTTTTAACGCCAAACCCTGTAGGGTTGCAGCTTTTCGGTTATTTATCTTGGCTGAACAGTTGATCTAACTTGTCTTCAAAGGCGTGGTAGCCCAAGTATTTATACAAGTCTTTACGGGTCTGCATAGTGTCTAGCACGTTGCGTTGATGACCATCATTCATCAGCGCTTGCATGACGTTCAGTGCGGCTTGGTTGGCTGCACGGAAAGTACCGAGTGGATAGAGCACCATGTCGGCGCCCGCCTCGGCGAGTTCTTCTTTATTGAACAATTGGGTTTGACCAAATTCAGTCATGTTGGCCAAAATCGGCGCTTTAACTTGAGCCTTGAAGTGGCGATATTGGTCTAGCTCAGTTAAGGCTTCGGCGAAGATCATGTCGGCGCCGGCGGCGATATACGCTTGCGCGCGTTCGATACCTGCTTCTAAACCTTCCACGGCAACCGCATCGGTACGCGCCATGATCACAAAGTTAGGATCGGTACGGGCATCGACGGCCGCTTTAATGCGATCGACCATTTCTTCAATACTTACGACTGCTTTGTTGGGTCTATGGCCGCAACGCTTTTGCGACACTTGGTCTTCCATGTGCACAGCGGCGACGCCGACTTTTTCGAATTCTTTGATGGTACGAGCAATGTTGAATGCGCCGCCCCAGCCAGTATCGATATCGACTAGTAAAGGCACTTGCGTGGCGGAGGTGATGCGGCCGGCATCAATCAGCACATCGTTCATCGAGGTCATGCCCAAGTCAGGCAAACCGTAGGAAGCATTGGCAACGCCAGCGCCCGAAAGATACAAGGCTTGGAAGCCTGTTTGTTCTGCCATTAAGGCAAAATAGGCATTGGTGGTGCCAACGATTTGTAACGGTTTGGCCTTAGCAAGAGCTTGGCGAAAACGTAATCCTGCGCTTTGGGTCATGGTTTTATCCTTTTCCATTTTATGGGAAGTGGGCATATTGAGCCGTAAGAACTTAGCTAATGTTGGCTAAGGTTTCTTTTGCGGCTGCATTGGCTTGCAATTCAATTAAGCGTAATTCGGTATTTTTACGCCCTTGTTCGATATGGCGGCGCATCAGCAAACTGGCCAACTCACCATCGCGCTGGGCAATGGCTTCGACTATGCGTCTGTGTTCGGCAATCGCTTTCACTGGGCGATTTTTATTGGTGCACTGGTAGCGGTACATACGTAGCAGGTGATACAGGCCGCCGACTAAGGTTTCCTGCAGATGCTTGTTACCGCTGGCTTGAATAATTTGGTAGTGGAAGTCGACATCGCCTTCCTCTTGGAAGTAAGTATCGCCTTTGGCGAGCGCTGCTTCTTGCGTTGCGAGCAGATCTTCTAGCTTGGCTAATTGTTCTGGGGTAATACGGCTGGCGGCGAGTTCGCAGGCCATGCCTTCAAGTACGCTACGTAGTTGATATAAATCGTTAAGTTCACTCACCGTCAGTTGGGCGACGCGGGCACCAACATGGGGTGCGCGCACTACTAAGCGTTGTCTTTCTAAGGTTTGCAGGGCTTCGCGGGTTGGGCCGCGGCTGATACCGTATTTTTCGGCCAGCGCTTGCTCGTTAATTTTACTGCCCGCAGGCAGTTCGCCCTTGATGATGCTGGTTTGGATCTGCACCAAAATTTGATCGGCTAATGTGGTCGACGTCTTATCTGCCGAGGTCGATTTGACCTTGTGCAGATGGGGAACTTGAGTGTCATCAGAAACGAACGTCGTGTCTTGCTTCAACATAGAGCGCATCACTATTAATAGGATTGTCGACAATGGGTAAAAAATAGCCCTCCCTTGGTGGATTGTCAACAATGTGTTTACTTAGACGTAAGTCTATATTTCAATAGATTTCTATTTTTATTATTGATTTTTATCATTTTATTTTAATTATCTCGTTATTAATATTTTATGTTATGAATATTTAAATATTAAATTGTCAACAATGACGTGGTTTTAACCTTCCTGCCTCGTTGCGGATGTTGATGGTTTTGGGGGAAATCGTCCAAATGCATTTGGCATGTTTATCCTTCGCGTTATGCTATGGGCGGAATGAGACATTTGGGGATGACAGTGGAAAAAGTGTTAGTGAGCAGTTGTTTACTCGGACAAGCGGTGCGCTACGACGGTGGCCATAACTTGATGGAGAGCGAGCTGGTGCAAACGTGGCTCGAGCAAGGGCGGATTGTGGCGATTTGTCCCGAATGTGCAGGCGGTTTGCCAACACCTAGACCGCCAGCGGAGCGGGTTGGGCAGCGTATCTTAACCGCTCAGGGTGAGGATGTGACTCACGCTTTTAGTCTGGGAGCCGATCTCGCGCTTAAGCTGGCGCAGCAACACGGGATTAAAGTGGCGATTTTAAAAGCCCGCAGTCCATCCTGTGGTAATAGGCAGATTTACGATGGTCAATTTGTAAAACAGTTAATTGCGGGACGAGGATTAACAGCTGAAAAACTCAGTGCCGCAGGAATAACCGTATTCAATGAATTGGAGTTATCCGCTGCAGCGGCATGCGTTGCTGAACTAGAGCAAAGCTAGAGACGAGCTAGCTTGCTTGAGTGTGATTGGGGCTGGTGGCCTTATTGTTCACACTTTGATGTGTTTGGAGTAAAGCATGAATTTGTAGATCTTTTTCCGCCCACACTTGGTTTAACCAGCGTTGGAATTCGACGCGGTACTCAGATTCAGAGAAATAACGTGCCGCATCGACCTGGGGCACGGGCAGGGCGTTAATTCGCACAATAATCTTACTGACCTTACCATTCATCACCCCAAACAGAATATCTTCAGGCGCATCTGGGTAGACGATTGTCATATCCAGCAGGTTAGTAAATTGTTCGCCCATGGCTGATAAGGTAAAGGCGATACCACCCGCTTTAGGACGTAACAAATGTTGATAAGGCGAGTTTTGGCGCTGATGTTTATCTTGGGTAAAACGGCTGCCTTCAACATAGTTAATGATTGACGTGGGCATATTGCTAAACTTGGCACAGGCGCGGCGTGTGGTCGCTAAATCTTTACCCTTAAGCTTTGGATTCTTTTTGAGTTTTGCGGGGCTGGTTCTATTCATAAATGGCATATCCAGCGCCCAACATCCTAGGCCCATGATGGGCACATAGATGAGTTCTTTTTTGAGGAAGAACTTCAGCATAGGGATGTGGTTACGTAACACGTAAGTTTGCGCGGCGATATCGAATCCACTGAGGTGGTTGCTGATCAGCAAATACCAGCTGTTTTTATCGAGTCCTTCGAGCCCTTTGACATCCCACTCAATTTTAGCGATCAAATACAAGATGCCACCGTTGCAGCAGGCCCAAGCCCACATAAAACGGTTCATGACCGTAGTCACCGCATTGCGCGCACCTTGTGCTGGCATCACAAGTTTCACTAATCCGCCAATGCTGATAAGCGAGCCCCAAACGGCGGTATTAATGATCAGCAAGCTTAAGCTCAGCATAAACAACACTGAACCAGGCAGGAAATTCAACATAGTGGCGTTACCTTTATTCTTTATTCGCTTGGCTAGCGAGTTGGCTTAACACTTGATCCTTAGTGAGCCAGAGTTGATTCAGTTGTTCTTGGAAGCCAATTTTAAAATCGCGGTCATTCATATAATCACCGCGCATTGCAGGATCAATATCGGAGACCTTGATGTGTACTTTAACGCTTGGCAACTTGCCTGTCAGGTAGTCCCAATAGCTCGGTACTGCGTCTGGGTAGTAAATGGAGACATCGACTAGCTTGTGGATCTGTTCACCCATGGCTGATAGCGCGAAGGCCATGCCGCCCGCTTTAGGTTTTAGCAAATGTTGGAACTGTGAGTTTTGTTTTTGATGCTTAGCCTTGCTGAAGCGCGTGCCTTCGACAAAGTTCATCACACTCACAGGCTTAGCCTTAAACTTAGTACAGGCTTTACGTGTAATTTCAATGTCTTTGCCCTTTAACTTAGGATTCTTACGCAACTGTGCCGTGCTATAACGACGCATAAAAGGAAAATCGAGTGCCCACCAAGCTAGGCCTAATACAGGCACAAAAATCAGCTCTTGCTTGAGGAAAAACTTTAAGAAAGGGATTTTTCGGTTAAAAATCCGCTGCAGGATCAGGATATCGACCCAAGACTGGTGGTTGGCAATCACCATATACCACTCTTTAGTGGAAAAGTCGGTGTCACCACTCAGTTCTATTTTAACGGGATGCAAGCAACGCTCAATCACGCCATTGACGCTGATCCAAGCACTGGCACAAAAGTCGAGCACATGACTAGTCGCAGTCCTTAATGGACTGATAGGTATCAGTTTTATAAAACTTATTAACACGATTGGGATAGTCCAAAAGACGGTATTTATAACGTAACCTAAAAATGCAATACAGCCTTTTATCTGTGAAAACAGCATTCCCATCCGAGCCCCCTGACAAAAATTGGAGGCCTATGTTACTCGGTGTAGGCGTTTGGCTCAATCTTAGGCACTGCTGGTCGGTGCATTTGTTCATCTTCACTGTAAAGTGGCTGACTCAATATTGCTGGGATAGTCGTGCCAGCAACCTATCCATAGCACGATAACCCAGTGCTTGGGCAAGATGACGGCGTTCGGTGTTAGGTGCTTGTTCAAGATCGGCGATAGTGCGGGCGACTCTTTGTATACGATGAAAACTGCGAACCGAAAGGCCAAGCTTGACCACGCTTTGCTCCAAAAATACTAAATCAGCATCACTGAGCCCGCTGAAGCGTTTCAATTGTTTCCCTGTAAGTTCGCTATTGAGCACACCAGCACGGGCGAGTTGTAGCTCACGCGCCAGCTTCACTCGTTTGGCGATATCTTGGCTGGTTTCTGTCTGCGGCGCGGCTTGAGTCAAGGTGCCCGCGGGAAGTTTGGGCACTTCTATGGTCAAGTCGAAACGATCGAGAAACGGACCTGAAAGCCGCGAAAGGTAACGTTGGATTTGTTCTGGGCTGGATCTATGATGGCTATCCAAGTCGCCACTAGGGCTAGGATTCATCGCTGCGATTAATTGGAATCGACTTAAAAATGTCAGCTTAGCGGCGGCGCGGGAAATCACTACTTCGCCGGTTTCCATCGGTTCGCGCAGGCAATCTAAGACTTTACGCGGAAATTCAGCCACTTCATCCAAGAATAATACACCGCGATGGGCGAGGGAGATCTCCCCAGGTTTTGGGATACTGCCACCGCCCACGAGGGAAATTGAAGAACTCGTGTGGTGCGGTGCCCTAAATGGTCGCTGTAAAAAATGCTGCGGTTTAATGTCGAGTCCTGCAACGGAATGAATTGCCGCCACTTCTAACGCTTCCTCATAATTGAGCGCGGGCAATAGCGCCATCATGCGGCTGGCAAGCATGGTCTTGCCAGTACCCGGCGGGCCTAGCATCAAGAGGTTGTGGTTACCCGCAGCGGCAATTTCGAGTGCTTGCTTGGCCTGATATTGGCCAATCACATCGCTCAGGCAAGTATGGGACTCGGGTGTCTCTTGGCTTACCCATTCTAACTGTGGCGCCAGTGTTGGCAGTTGGTTTTGCCCTTGTAAATACGCGGCTAGACTTTGCAGATGCGAACCAAATAACACATTGGGATAGCCGACTAGCTCGGCATCGTGGCGGTTATCTAGCGGTAAGACCAAGGTATGGTCTTGGCGCTTTGCAGCGATAATCGCGGGCAATAACCCTTGGCAATAACGTATGTGTCCAGACAGTGCCAACTCACCGACAAACTCGATATTTTTTAAACTGTTAATGGGAATCTGTTCCGAAGCGGCCAATATGCCCACGGCGATGGGTAAGTCGTAGCGGCCACCTTGTTTAGGTAAATCAGCTGGCGCGAGATTGACGGTTATCCGCCGCATTGGAAACTCGAATCCCGCATTGATCAAGGCACTGCGTACTCGCTCACGGGCTTCTTTTACCGAAGCTTCGGGTAAGCCTACAAGATTAAATGCAGGTAAGCCGTTGCTGAGATGCACTTCAACTGTGACTTGTGGAGCTTCGACCCCACAACTGGCTCGGGTATTGACACAGGCAATCGCCATAAACAAATCCTTTTGTTGATCTTTTTCGCTGAATTTGAGTGTAGCAGTAATTAATGGGAGGGGTTTCCTATCGCCTAGGTCGTTGCCCTTCTCATTAGCAAGCCGTTGACTCCGGCTTTGCTAATCGTGTGATAGGCTTGGCAATTTACCTTATTTGAAGATGGCAAATAGTTGATAGAAATGATAAAAAACAAACATTGGAGTCGTGAGGTAAATATGGATATATTTTTAGCAGAAAATTCCCCCATTCGTCGGCAGTTGTTAGAGCAAAAGCTGGCGCAGTTTAAAGACCCACATCTTGCCCATACGCTTTCGGCGTTTATTCGCAGTAGTGTCGATCTCTATCCCTGTGCAATCGAAGACTATGCCCAGTTAGGTAACAGCCGGCTGGGTGGATTGCCGGATTTGCCTGTCGGCATGGATTATCCGGTGACTTTGGTTGGACGGGAGGAGATGCTGGATGCTTACGCTGAGGAATTCGACCACACTCGCGAGTATATCGAGGAACATTATTGTTGGTCGCAAGATTCGGATTGGGACGAGGCGGCGCAAGCCTTCCGTGTGCCCATGCAATTTATCGCACAGCTCAACTGCAGCGACCTGAAGGCGTTTCAATCTTATTTGCCTCGAGAAGGGCGATTGTTGTTCTTTTTGGAGCGCTGGCGATTCTCGGAAATGCTTCGCGGCCATGTCTATTATGTCGCTGAGGATCAACAACTGAACTCTGGAAAAGCGATTGCCGAACCTAAGTTCGACGATGCGGTATGTGCAAACTATGAGTATGAAGAGGCTTATCAACTTCAGGGAATTGCCAGCATTAAGATGATAGCCCCTGACATGATTAATAGTGACAACCCGCATTTAGTAAAGTTAGCCAAGGCACGTTTACAAGCGCTACCAGAACCGCAACAAGCTATGGTGCTGGAGGCCCTAGCGGTTGTGGATGACGAATTGGCATCTGAGTGGCAAGATCAGCTCTACTTCTTTGACCTGATGAAAATGAATAAGCAGGGGTTAATTCCCGGGCAGATTTTCACTCAAGCGCAGTGGGCGGCACTACCTGAATGGCAGTCATCCAACTTGCAGGTATTGCTGGTCCCCGAGCAGCCGCTGCCGTATTACAATGGTATCGCCAGCATTAATGGCCATGGTGATAGCCGCTATAAAGCACCCGAACTCCGCGCCGCAGCTGAGTTAGGCGGCAATGCCGAAGATTATCTGGTGCTGTTCAAAGTCGTCTATAGTGAGCACTCGATGCAGTTGAATTTTATTATCCATCGAGACGATCTCGCGTCGGGTCAATTTGAACGCATTTACTGCATTTATGATTATTAGTTCATTGAAAGGTTGGCTACAGCCAACCTTTTTGTTTGGCGATGCGGGCTACACAGCACTTGGAGTATATCGAGACGATTGAAGATGTATGTTGCGACCGATTAAAAGAAGAGTCGCAAGCACAATTTAGTGCCTTTGAATGAATATGAGTTATAAAGGATTGATTCTGGGAGAAATGATTACCACTGAATAGATTGAGTGCTTGATAGTTATATTTAATTATTTCAATCAGTTAATGGAGATTAGTCAACCTATGCCATTATATGAGGGCATCGTTGCACAGTCTCAGTTGGTTGACCCTCCACTGAAAATCATGGTTCCCCTCCCACGACCTTGATTCAACTTGACCGCTAGGCTGCATTAACGTCTGAGTTCTAACTTGTATTCCTTTTAAGTTCCCGTCATTTTCTCCGTGGTTAGATCGCAAGACTGACCATAAGGCCGCCACTTACATCCCCATAAACATTCTGCTACTGAGCCACTCGAACTCCTTATACAGACAGGGTGTCGGAATAAATAGTCAGCATATAAAGTATACTTTGTATCATTTTGTGGTTTAATCGAAACATCTGCTGCCGATTTTAGCAACATTTTGGGCGGCGATGCGGTAACAAGGTTGTGAATCGATAATAATAAAGTGACCTCTTGTGAAGGATGACATTTGAGCGAACATGGTCGAGGAGAACTCGCCTATGCGTTCGTGGATGTTAGCGTGTGTGTTTATCTGTACTGCGGGTTTTGGTGGGGCAGCATGGGCAAAACTCGATGTGGTTTTCTTTAATCCTGGGGCTGTCGATGACAGTTTTTGGGGAGATGTCGACCAATTGATGTTGGCGGCATCGACGACACTCGATATTAAACTCGATATCATTCATTCCGATCGCAATCACTTCAAGATGATCACCCAACTCGATGAGTTGTTAGCTTCTGCAAAGGCGTTACCTAATTACGTTATTCTGGTTAATGAAAAACAATCCGCGATAAAAATGTTGCAGGCGCTTTATCCTCACCCTGTCTATGTGCAATTGATTTTAAATGATATTTCCCCTGGCGAGCGTGATGCCCTGCTGCAAGATCCCCATTGGCAAGAATATCTGTTACCCGCCATTATTCCCGATAATTACGCTATTGGTTCGGCGACCGCTAAGGCCTTAATGGACGACTTAGAGGGAAAGGCGGCTAAAGTTCTGTTGATTTCGGGCGATAAATCGACACCTGCTTCAGTGTTACGTACCCAAGGCGCCAGCGACTATTTCTTTATGCAGTCCAATGCCACTCTGACTCAAACGGTTTATGGCCAATGGAGTGAGGCTGTGGCTTATGGGCAAGCGTTAACCCTGCTGAATCGTTATCCTGATCTGAATGTGATTTGGACCGCCAGTGATCGTATGGCGATTGGGGTGCTTAAGGCATTGAAGGAAAAAGGTTTGGTGTCTGGTAAAGATGTATTTGTCGGTACGATCAATACTTCACCTGAGATTTTACAGCTTTGTCGCCAGCACTCTGTGAGTGTTATTGGTGGCGGGCATTTTTTGGTTGGCGCTTTAGGTTTGGTCGAATTGCAATATTATCAGCAGCATAAAAAATATCTCCCCTATGACAATGTTGCCTTGTTCGGTGTTTTGCAACCAGATTCGGCATTTTATCAAATGTTAGTTGCTCGAGATTGGCCACAGATTTTCCAGTCTCAGATTTTGAATAAGTTGCCCCTCAAGGCGTAATAACAGGTGTACATGAAGCATCGTAATCATTCTATTAGCCACAAGATGACGCTGATTATTATTGGGGTGAGCTCGTTTTTTGCTGTGTTAACTATGCTGGTACAGTTGATTTGGAACTATCAGGATAGTATTGATAATGCGACTTCGGATATCCGCGAGTATTCAGAATCTATTTTGCCAAGCGTGGCGAAGTCACTGTGGGACGTCGACCGTAGCTTGTTATCGGATTTGCTCTCTGGACTGGGGATGATGCCATTAGTGTCGAGTGTACATTTAGACAGTATCGATGGCGTCACTATGCATCTGGGTAAACCTTTGTTAACCGATGATGAGTCGCAAACTCTATTTCACTATCCTGTGACCTATCAAGAGCAGTCGATAGCGACTTTGACCGTAGGGTTAGATACCAATCGGCTTTACTACGAGCTGTGGCGGCAGTTGATTTTTATCGTGCTCGGTAATGGGTTAAAGACCCTATTGATGATTTATTTGATTTTGACCTTAGTGCGACTCATGGTGACAGATAGATTGTCGGCATTGGAGGATTTCACTAATAAAATCAATCTTAACTCGTTAAAAAAGTTATCTGTGCCTGAGACGGTAACCGCAAGACCCGATGAAATAGCCCATGTTGCATTGTCACTTAAGGATATGTATCAAAGGATACGTAATGATTTAGCCATCAATAAACGTCAGCAACGTGCACTGCAACAACAGCAGCATTTATTGTCTGACTTAGTCAAAGAACGAACTAAAGAATTAGATTGGCAGTCGCAGTCGAATCAATTGTTGGCAGAGATTTCGTTGCAATTTTTGAGTATAGATACCTGCAATGTGGATAAAACCTTAACTGAGGTATGCCACAAAATAGGTCAGTTATTTGATGTTGAAAGGGTGAGTCTTCTCGAATTCAATCAGCAGCATGCCTATTACCGCAGCTTTTGGACCAGTGACTTACAAGCAAATAAGGTCCAAGTGATTTCGGTAGATAATATTGCTCAACTGGCTAAAAAATTCGAGACGGAATCGACCTTAGTGATTGAGGATCTTGAGGCGTTAAAGGCTTTTTCACCACAGGAATATGAGGTAATGAAATCCGTGGGGATATGTTCGATTGCCGCCTTTGCGATTAAAAATGCTGGGGAGTTATTGGGATTGCTCTCGCTGTCGACTGTGTCGCGGCCATTAAATTGGAACGCCCAGAAAAAGAATATGCTGACCCAATTCGCCTCCGCATTGAACGAGTTACTGCTACGCGAACAGAAAGAGCGTCAGATGACAGTGCTACAACAAGCGCTGGTTGCCGCGAATAGCCAATTAAAGGTGATGGCTGAAACCGATGAGTTAACTGGCTTAGCTAATAGACGACCCTTTACCGAAAGATTAGCTACTGTGCTACAAGCTAACACTCCAGCGGGATTGTTAATGTTAGATATCGATTATTTCAAATCCTACAACGACACTTATGGTCATCTTGAAGGCGATACTGTGCTTAAACGGGTGGCTAATGCCTTAGCACAGTGCGATATCCTGCCGCACAATGCTCTATTGGCTCGCATTGGTGGTGAAGAGTTTGCTTTGGTCGTCGAGCAGGTCACGCCAGCACAGTTAACGGCTATTGCTACGCAACTGTGTTATCTCGTTGAGCAACTCAATATTCCCCATCAAGTATCTCCCTTGGCTGTGGTGACGATCAGTATTGGCAGCGTGTTTTTGCCATTAGATAAGATCTCTGGGTTTAAGATGGCCGACGTATTACGCCGCGCCGATGTTTGCCTCTATCGCGCTAAGGATAAAGGTCGCAATAGAGTCGAGGTTGAAGTGATTTAATGGGAGCCGGTTGAAGGTGATGTTACTCTTTCACCAAGATATCTCAACACGTTGCTGGATTGGCTACTGCGCTTCAAGAGTCTAGGCGCTATGCTGCAAAATTGGAGACATATTCGGTTAGCATCACCACGCCACAGACGTCCTCAATCATGCTAACTAATTGATAACATTTATGTGAAACACAGCTGTAGATAAGTCGCTAAGATAAAAATTACTCAAGGTGAGGTAATATTAGGCGGCAGATGAGATATAATCTGTCGCCTATTGTCGATTTAGCGATGCACTCTGAGTGACATCCATGCTGCCATTCTGGACGTATTTTACGTAACGCAATTAAGCAAAGCCACTACTGCATAGTCAATTCTGTTGGTTTAAATGTACGTTCTAGCAGCTCAATATCAAAGCCACCGCGCTCGGATGTCTAATGCCATCGAGTCGAGTAAAATAATTAAATGCTGTATATTCAGTCGTTTCGACATAAAAAATTACTTAAATGATGCAAGTGCATTAGCGCTATGCGTGGGCTGCGAGAGCGGAGTCTCGCATAACTCGTGAATTTGCAGATATACTGAGTGCACCCTAAGGATTGTCATCTAAGCGCTCATTTATCTTTGGGGTGAAAGTGGTCAATACAATCTTGTTGTGCAGCGACCAGACAAAGCAAACTTTGCTCAAATACAATGAATTCAACTGACTTGCGAGCAATAAAGCGCGAGTTGGTCCTAGTTAGTCCAGTGTTAAATGAAAGGTGTTACATGAGTCTCTTTGATAACGTGATGATTATATTGTGTCTAATCGGCGCGAGTTGTTTTTTCTCTATGTCAGAAATTGCACTTGCCGCTTCACGTAAAATTCGTTTACGTCAGTTAGCCGATGAGGGCGATGCACGAGCAGAAAAAGTGCTGCAGTTACAAGCCGTTCCCGGTAGCTTTTTTACGGTAGTACAAATTGGTCTTAATGCCGTTGCCATCATGGGCGGTATTGTGGGTGAGTCGGCATTTCGGCCTTACTTCTATCAGTTGCTTTCCCCTTTAGTTGCCGAGCCTTGGCTGAGCCAATTGAGCTTTGTTTTATCCTTCATAACGGTAACCAGCGCCTTTATTTTAGTCGCCGATTTAATGCCAAAACGCATTGCCATGGCGATGCCTGAGCCTGTCGCTTTAGCTGTTGTCGGGCCTATGTCTTTCTGTATTGTGCTATTACGCCCATTAGTGTGGTTTTTCAATGGCATGGCGAGTGGTATCTTTAAACTGCTGCAGATCCCAACCGTGCGTAACGATGCCATCACCTCCGACGATATTTATGCCGTCATGAATGCGGGCGCCGAAGCTGGGGTGCTAGATCGCGGTGAGCAACAGATGATGGAAAATGTGTTTGAAATGCAAACCGTTTCTGTGACTTCGGCCATGACGGCCCGTGAAAGCTTAGTGTACTTTTTACTGCAAGACAGTGAAGAAGATATCAAGCGTAAAATTTCTGAAGATCCCCATACTAAGTTCCTCGTCTGCGATGGTCAGTTGGATATGATCAAAGGCTTCGTGGATGCGAAAGAATTGCTGATCCGTGTGATCAACGGTGAGAATATCATCTTAAAAGGCAGTAACTTAATCCATACTTCGCTGATCATTCCCGATACGCTGAGCCTGTCAGAAGCGATGGAATACTTTAAAAATAGTCGCGCCGATTTTGCCGTGGTCATGAACGAATACGCCTTAGTGGTGGGGATTGTGACTACTAACGATCTACAGCGCGCCGTAATGGGGGCTTGGTCATTGCACGAGAGCGAAGAGCAGATCATCGCCCGTGATAGCAACTCTTGGTTAGTCGACGGTGTGACGCCTATTACCGACGTAATGCGCGCCTTTGGTATTGAGGAGTTTCCGCATAATCAGAACTACGAAACCATTGCTGGTTTTATGATGTATATGCTGCGTAAAATCCCTAAGCGTACGGATTTCGTGAACTATGCAGGCTATAAATTTGAGGTGGTCGATATCGATTCGTACAAGGTCGATCAGCTATTGGTGACTCGTATCGATCCTATTGATAAGCTCAACTCGCCGGATGTGTAATCCTGTCATCTTGTGTTGATTGCCTTGCGATAGAAATCCTGTGGCAATAGTTAGCACCAGTTTGATAGCAACTGTTCGATAGTGAAGCGGTTCTCTTTAGCTAAGTTTTTAGCTTTTTGAGAGCCGTTTCGGTTTCTATCTCGTTGAAACTCTCACTCGCACTTTTATTTTGTATTACTTTCCCCGTTTAAATCACATCCAAAAACGCATTAACGATGGGATCATCAAGTCGTTTCACTTTGCAGCAGCAACCTAACTCGAACGGTGGAATCGCAACCGGCGACGAGAGCAGCTGAATGCGATCACGCACTGGGCTATTATTGATCACCACTTCGGGGCTCATGCTCACGCCACAACCTAACGCTACCATAGAGGCGATCGCTTCCTGTCCCGAGACTTGGGCGTAAATATTAGGGCTGATGCCCATTTGTTTGAACCAGTTATCGGCGCGGCGCCGTCCTGGGCCGTGATCTGGGATGATAAAGGGCACGCTCGACCAATCTATAGGCGTTTGACTCACTTGTTGCTGTACTGCACAGCGGATCGTCGGTGCGATAATCGACAGCGGCACATCGTCGATTTTGGCAAAGTGTAAGCTGCTGGGAAACGGATCGGGCAGGGCGGCGATGGCGATATCGGCGCGATTCTGCTGCACTTCTGCTAGCGCGTTGGCTGCATCTCCCGTGGTTAAAGCAATCTCGACGAAGGGATGCTCTTGGCGGAATAGATCCAATAAACCCGGTAAATGACTGTAGGCGGCAGTGACCGAGCAATACAGATTTAACCGACCGCGCAGCACGTCCTGCTTGAGATCGATACTGTGCTTGAGTGTGCTCCAATGGTTCAAAGTCTGCTCGGCGAATCGCTTAAACTCGTGTCCCGCGTGGGTTAAGGTCACGCTGCGATTATCTCGCTCTAACAGCTTAGCGTTCACTTCTTCTTCTAATCTTTGCAGGGCTCGGCTTAAGGTCGATGGGCTCACATGCATCTGCTCCGCGGTCTTGGCGAAGTGCAAACTGCCACATAAGTGCAGGTACAATTTGAGGGTACGAATATCCATAACTTATCCTGTTTAGCCTGAGCTTGATTGCTGCATATTGCCGCCGATGTTACTGAGCGTTATTGCGGCTGACGTTGCGTATAATGCAATATGAAGTTTCGAATATATCATTTTAAGCAATGATAAGCATGGGTTATAGTGATTTCAATCACAACCAAGTCGTAACATTATGTTAGTTTGGTTGCGTCCAAAATTTCTGACTTATAGGTGGTATATCAGATGGCTAACTATTTTAACTCTCTGAATTTACGTCAACAATTAGCACAGCTTGGCCAATGTCGTTTCATGGATCGTTCTGAGTTTAGCGACGGCTGTAACTACATCAAAGATTGGAATATTGTTATTTTAGGTTGTGGTGCTCAAGGTCTTAACCAAGGCTTGAACATGCGTGATTCGGGTCTGAATATCTCTTTTGCCCTGCGTCCTGAAGCGATTGAACAGAAACGTGCCTCATGGCAAAAAGCAACTGATAACGGTTTCCGTGTCGGTACCTTTGAAGAATTAATCCCTGCGGCGGATCTGGTCCTTAACCTGACGCCGGACAAACAGCATTCAAACGTGGTTAACGCGGTTATGCCACTGATGAAGCAAGGCTCTACCTTGTCTTACTCACACGGCTTCAACATAGTTGAAGAGGGTATGCAAGTTCGTTCCGATATCACTGTGGTGATGGTTGCGCCTAAGTGCCCTGGCACTGAAGTGCGTGAAGAATACAAACGTGGTTTTGGTGTGCCTACCCTTATCGCGGTTCATCCAGAAAACGATCCAAACGGTGACGGTTTAGAGATTGCTAAAGCCTATGCTAGCGCAACGGGTGGAGACAGAGCCGGTGTTTTACTGTCGTCTTTCATCGCAGAAGTGAAGTCGGATCTGATGGGCGAGCAAACCATTCTGTGCGGTATGTTGCAGACGGGTGCCATCTTAGGTTACGAGAAAATGATCGCCGATGGCGTTGAGCCAGGCTATGCGGCCAAGCTTATCCAGCAAGGTTGGGAAACGGTCACTGAAGCGCTGAAACACGGCGGCATCACTAACATGATGGACCGTTTGTCTAATCCAGCCAAGATTAAAGCATTTGAAATTGCAGAAGATTTAAAAGAAATTCTGCAACCATTATTTGAAAAGCACATGGATGACATCATCAGCGGCGAATTCTCACGCACTATGATGGAAGACTGGGCAAACGATGATGCGAACTTACTGCGTTGGAGAGCGGAAACTGGCGAAACAGGTTTCGAAAATGCGCCCGTATCGAGTGAGCATATCGACGAACAAACCTATTTCGACAAAGGTATTTTCCTTGTTGCTATGATCAAAGCGGGTGTGGAACTGGCGTTCGATACCATGGTGTCTGCTGGTATTGTGGAAGAGTCGGCCTATTACGAGTCACTGCACGAAACCCCACTGATCGCTAACACGATTGCTCGTAAGCGTTTGTACGAAATGAACGTAGTGATTTCAGACACAGCCGAATACGGTTGCTACCTGTTCAATCACGCCGCCGTACCTATGCTGCGCGACTACGTTAATGCCATGTCATCTGAGTATTTAGGTGCTGGCCTGAAAGACAGCGCAACCGGTGTCGACAACCTAACGCTCATCGCTGTTAACGAAGCGATTCGTGAAACGGCAGTGGAATATGTTGGCGCTGAGCTTCGCGGTTACATGACTGATATGAAGAGCATTGTTGAGGCTTAATTGATAGTTAGTTAAGCCCAGCATTGGGAGAGAGGGTTGATACTCAAAGGACTTGGGTCTCAGCTCAGTTCCCAAGCAAGCTCAAGATAGTGAAACGCGCATCTTGAGCTTGCTTAGTGATAAATCAGTTAGTGAGAAACAAATTTTTTCCTGTTCAGTGGGTTGTCGAGCGGGCAAAAACGACACAGTTAGTGAGTCTATCGTTCAGTAGGTGAATCGCGCCGACTGAGGCTCAACAGTTAACGTTTTACTTTGTTGTTTTGCATTGTCTCGGCAGGGAAGCTGAATTTTTTTTGACAAAAGATATTTTTTATTGTGTTTGGCTGTCGCTTTATGGTAAAGCTAATAGCTCGCGCTAGGGCAAAGTCCAAAGCGAAACTAACTTTCATGCAATATCCCAATTTTAGAAACACCGATTAGGAATCCATATTGATGTTTAACCAAGCTGCCAAGCTCATTCTCGTGATTATTACCGTCGTGATTATTAAATCACAGCGGGGGCGGCGCATGGCAAACTGATAGACCTAAAAGGTTAAAAGTTTCGAAAGAACCCCCCGCTCCGAAAGGACCGGGGGGTTCTTCGTTTCAGGGCCTAGAGCTAGGTTCTAAGCTTCGAAAGAGTAAAAAATTAGCGTCGATTTTCGGCAATTCAGGACTAACGTAGCGAGAGAGAATATGGAACCAGGGCAGATGATCAGAGGCGCAGACGCGGTAATCAAAGTGTTAGCAGCACATGGAGTCACCACAGTGTTTGGTTACCCAGGTGGTGCCATTATGCCAATATACGATGCCCTCTATGGAAGCCCTGTTGAACATCTCTTAAGCCGTCACGAACAAGGCGCCGCCTTTGCTGCCGTAGGATACGCAAGAGCCAGCGGTAAAACTGGCGTGTGCTTTGCGACATCAGGCCCTGGCGCGACTAACCTTATCACCTCACTTGCCGATGCGTTGCTAGATTCAGTGCCTATCGTGGCTATCACAGGCCAAGTCTCCACCGCCGTTATCGGCACTGATGCGTTTCAAGAAATCGATGTACTGGGCATGTCACTGAGCTGCACTAAGCACAGCTTTATGGTGACAGACGTCAACGACCTGATCCCAACCTTGTATCAAGCTTTTGAGATCGCCGCATCCGGCCGCCCTGGCCCTGTGTTGGTCGATATCCCGAAGGATATCCAACTTGCTCACCTTGAATACCGTACGCCTTTGCTGGCCGTCATGAACGAACCACAAGCCGAGATGAGTGATATCGAGGCCGCCCGTGCGCTGTTGGCTGAGGCTAAACAGCCTATGTTGTATGTCGGCGGTGGTGTAGGCATGGCGGGCGCGGTCGATCAACTGCGTGAGTTTATCAAAATAACGGGTATACCTTCGGTCGCGACCTTGAAAGGGCTTGGCAGTATCGCCCACGGCACGCCCGGTTACTTAGGCATGTTAGGCATGCATGGTGGCAAGGCGGCTAACTTAGCGGTACAGGATTGTGATTTGCTGATCGTGGTGGGCGCCCGTTTCGACGACAGAGTCACCGGCCGTTTAGCGAGCTTTGCCGACAAGGCCAAAGTGATCCATTTAGACATAGACGCCGCTGAGCTGGGCAAGTTACGTATGCCAGAGGTGGCAATCGCCGGTGACTTACGCCAAATCCTCCCCGCCGTAGCCATGTCGATGAACATTACGCCTTGGCAGGCTGAGGTGGAGCATTTATCCCGTAAGCATCAATGGGATTATCAACACCCCGGCAGTTTGATCTATGCGCCTGCGCTGCTGCGCCGTTTAGCCAATAAATTACCCGAAGACAATGTTGTTTGTTGCGATGTGGGCCAGCACCAAATGTGGGTGGCCCAGCATATGTGGTTCCGCCGTCCAGAAGATCACCTGTCCAGCGCTGGCTTAGGCACTATGGGCTTTGGCTTACCCGCCGCCATTGGTGCGCAAGTGGCGCGTCCCGATGCGACTGTGGTGACTGTCTCTGGTGATGGTTCTTTTATGATGAATGTGCAGGAGCTGACCACCATCAAACGCCGTAAGTTGCCGGTGAAGATAGTGCTGATCGACAATCAAAAACTCGGCATGGTGAAGCAGTGGCAACAGCTATTCTTTGAAGAGCGTTACAGCGAAACGGATTTATCTGATAACCCAGATTTTGTGTTATTGGCCTCCGCCTTTGATATCCCCGGCCGGACGATTTTTTCTTCCGACGAAGTGGAAGAAGCCTTAACCGAAATGTTAGCGGCTAAGGGCCCGTATTTGTTACACGTTGCAATCGACGATGCTTTTAACGTTTGGCCACTGGTGCCCCCCGGCGCATCAAACAGCGATATGATGGACGAAATGGAGAAACAAACATGATCCACTCTCTGGAATTAACGGTTCAACAACGCCCCGAAGTGCTTGAGCGTGTTTTGCGCGTGACTCGCCATCGAGGCTTTACGATTACCCAAATGCAGATGCGTATGAATGACGATGCGAGCCTGTCGCTGGATATGGAGGTCGATAGCGAACGTGCCATCGAACTGTTAAGTAATCAGTTGAATAAACTGATTGATGTGACCCAGTGTAAGGTATTGTTACCGCTGAGCTTGCAACAAACGGCGAATGCTTAAGCATTCGCCATGTGAATTAAGAATACGATTTTCGATTTGAGATAAAGGATACAGTCAATGCCAAAGTTACGATCAGCTACCAGTACCGAAGGCCGCAATATGGCGGGTGCCCGTGCGCTATGGCGCGCCACAGGGGTGAAAGACAATGATTTTGGTAAGCCAATTATCGCCATTGCTAACTCCTTTACTCAGTTTGTACCGGGTCATGTGCACTTAAAAGACATGGGCTCACTGGTGGCGAGCGCCATCGAAGAAGCGGGCGGTATCGCCAAAGAATTCAATACGATCGCCGTCGATGACGGTATCGCCATGGGCCACGGCGGTATGCTCTATAGTCTGCCATCACGTGAGCTTATCGCCGACAGTGTGGAATACATGGTTAACGCCCACTGCGCCGATGCTTTAGTCTGTATCTCCAACTGCGACAAGATCACCCCCGGCATGTTGATGGCGGCGCTGCGCCTCAATATTCCTGTGGTATTCGTGTCTGGCGGACCGATGGAAGCGGGCAAGACTAAGTTGTCGGATAAGCTCATCAAACTCGATTTAGTCGATGCTATGGTAGCCGGCGCCGACTCGAACGTGAGCGATGAAGACAGTGCCAAAATCGAGCGTAGCGCGTGCCCAACCTGTGGCTCTTGCTCTGGCATGTTTACCGCGAACTCAATGAACTGTTTAACCGAAGCTTTAGGATTATCGCTGCCGGGTAACGGCTCTATGTTGGCAACCCACGCCGATCGCCGCGAGCTGTTTTTAGAAGCGGGTCGCAGCGTGATGGCGCTGGCAAAACGTTATTATCATCAAGATGATGAATCAGCATTGCCACGTAATATCGCCAACTTTAAAGCCTTCGAAAATGCTATGACCTTAGATATCGCCATGGGCGGTTCATCTAACACTGTATTGCATTTATTGGCCGCCGCACAGGAAGCCGATGTTGATTTTACCATGGCGGATATCGACCGTATGTCGCGCCTTGTGCCGCACCTTTGTAAGGTTGCGCCATCGACGCCTAAATACCATATGGAAGACGTGCACCGTGCGGGCGGCGTGATGGGGATTTTAGGTGAGCTAGACAGAGCCGGATTACTGCATACCGATGTGTTCCATGTGGCGGCCGATGAAGGTGGCAATTTGAAGTCTGTATTGGCGAAATACGATGTGATGCAGACGCAAGATGAAAAAGTAAAACACTTCTTTATGGCGGGGCCTGCGGGGATTCCGACCACTAAAGCCTTTAGCCAAGATTGTCGCTGGCCGTCACTGGATAATGACAGACAAGAAGGTTGTATCCGCAGCCGCGAGTTTGCCTTCAGCCAAGAGGGCGGTCTTGCCGTATTGTCGGGTAATGTGGCCGAAAACGGCTGTATCGTTAAAACGGCGGGCGTAGATGAATCTAATCTGACCTTCATCGGCTCGGCGCGCGTTTATGAAAGCCAAGATGATGCAGTGGCGGGCATTTTAGGCGGTGAAGTGGTGGCGGGCGACGTGGTTGTTATCCGTTACGAAGGCCCGAAAGGTGGCCCAGGTATGCAAGAAATGTTGTATCCAACCAGTTACTTAAAATCACGTGGTTTAGGTAAGGCCTGCGCGCTGATAACCGACGGTCGTTTCTCTGGTGGCACTTCAGGTTTATCTATCGGCCACGTCTCACCAGAAGCGGCCGCTGGCGGCACTATCGCCTTGATTGAAAATGGCGATCGAATCGAAATTGATATACCCAAGCGCAGCATCAAGCTGGCAGTAAGCGATGCTGAACTCAATGCTCGCCGCGAAAAAATGCACAGTCTTGGCCCAATGGCGTGGAAACCTATTGGTCGCCAGCGTTATGTGTCACTCGCGCTTAAGGCCTACGCCATGCTCGCCACCAGTGCCGACAAGGGCGCGGTGCGCGATCGCAGTAAACTGGAGGACTAATTATGTTTACTGCATCTATGTTGCCACTCTCATCGCAAACTCAGGCGGATTTAACTCATTTTCAGTTGGCACAAAGCTATCTGCAAAAAATCCTGTTGTCATCTGTGTATGACATAGCGAAAGTGACGCCGCTTTCCAGCATGAACAAGTTATCGGCGCGTTTGGGTTGTCAGGTATTTTTGAAGCGCGAAGATATGCAGCCAGTGCATTCCTTCAAGTTACGCGGTGCCTATAACCGTATCGCCCAGCTGACGAAAGAAGAATGCCAGCGCGGCGTGGTGTGCGCTTCGGCAGGCAATCATGCCCAAGGTGTGGCGATGTCGGCGGCGAGTCGCGGTGTGGATGCTGTGATTGTGATGCCCGAGACGACGCCCGATATTAAAGTCGATGCGGTGCGCCGTTTAGGTGGCAACGTGGTATTGCACGGCCAAGCCTTCGATCAAGCCAATGGTTTTGCGATGGCGATGGCCAAAGAAGAGGGCCGAGTCTATATCGCGCCCTTCGATGATGAAGCTGTGATCGCAGGCCAAGGCACTATCGCCCAAGAGATGTTGCAGCAGCAGCGCGATCTCGAAGTGGTATTTGTACCCGTGGGCGGCGGCGGTTTAATAGCGGGTATCGCAGCCTATTACAAGGCGGTAATGCCGCAGGTGAAAATTGTCGGCGTCGAGCCAGAAGACGCCGCCTGTTTAAAGGCAGCGATGGAAGCGGGCGAACCTGTGACACTGGCGCAAGTCGGTTTATTTGCCGATGGCGTGGCGGTTAAACGTATAGGCACTGAGCCGTTTAGAGTCGCGAAACTTTATGTCGATGAAGTAGTGACTGTCACCTCAGATGAAATCTGCGCTGCGGTGAAAGATATCTTCGAAGACACCCGTGCGATCGCCGAACCCGCAGGGGCCTTGTCCTTAGCTGGGCTTAAAAAATATGTCAGCGCTAATGCCAATGGTGATTGCGGCAATGGTGAAAAGGTCGCAGCGATTTTAAGTGGCGCGAATGTGAATTTTCACAGTCTGCGTTATGTGTCGGAACGTTGTGAGCTTGGCGAGCAAAAAGAAGCGGTACTGGCGGTGAAAGTCCCTGAGCGTCCGGGAAGTTTCTTAACATTCTGTGAGTTGCTCGATAAGCGGGTGATGACAGAGTTTAACTATCGTTTCAGTAGTCGTGATCTTGCCGTGGTGTTTGCCGGCATTCGCTTAAGCCGAGGCCAAGGTGAGCTAGAACAAATCATTGCCACCTTAGAGGCTAATGGTTTTGAAGTTCAGGATTTATCCGGGGATGAAACCGCGAAATTGCATGTGCGTTATATGGTCGGTGGTCATCCACCAGAGCCTTTAGAGGAGCGTTTATTTAGCTTTGAGTTTCCTGAACATCCCGGTGCGCTGCTGAAGTTTTTAACGACCTTGCAGAGCAAATGGAATATCAGTCTGTTCCATTATCGTAACCACGGCGCGGCCTTTGGCCGAGTGCTGGCGGGATTTGAAGTACCCGCGAGTGATGCCTTGCCGTTCCAACAGTTTTTAACTGAGTTGGGTTTCGTCTATCAAGAGGAAACCCAAAGTCCTGCCTATCAGCTGTTTTTAAATGCGGGTAACGGCAACAAAGTCTTATAGCGTTCGCTGTGATGCACATAGCTTAGATCGACGCGATGACATGTTAGGCAAAGTTAGGCTAAAGGAGGGGCGCACATGCGCCCTTTTTTGTGGTAGTTTTGTAGACTTAATACTCTAGCCGCCGATTAATACGTCACAGTTAAGTTACTGACTTAACCCGTTAACGATTAACTGGCAGTTTCTTAAAACAGAACGGCTAACGAATAACAACGAGACCTCGACCTGCACGCATTAAGGAGACATGATGTTACCAGCACCGCGTTTTACCGCTTTTAATCCTCCTCGCCGTATTTTAATGGGCCCAGGCCCGTCGGATGTTTATCCCGAAGTGCTTGCGGCGCAGTCCAGACCTACGGTTGGCCACTTAGATCCGCTGTTTGTGGGCATGATGGATGAGCTTAAGAGCCTGATCCAATACGCCTTCCAAACTAAAAACGAAATGACCATGGCGGTATCAGCGCCGGGCAGTGCGGGCATGGAAACCTGTTTCGTTAATTTAGTCGAGCCGGGTGAGAAGGTGATTGTCTGCCGTAACGGTGTGTTTGGTGAGCGTATGCGCCAAAACGTCGAGCGTATGGGCGCGATTGCCGTGCTGGTGGATAACGAATGGGGCACTCCTGTCGATCCAGCCGCAGTTGAAGCAGCGCTGAAAGCCAATCCCGATGCCAAATTTTTAGCCTTTGTGCACGCCGAAACTTCTACTGGCGCCTTGTCCGATGCCAAAACCTTGTGCGCATTAGCCAAAACCTATGGTTGCTTGAGCATAGTTGATGCGGTCACTTCCCTTGGCGGCGTCGAATTAAGAGTCGATGAATGGGGCATAGATGCCATTTATTCCGGTAGCCAAAAGTGCCTTTCCTGTGTACCGGGTTTATCACCTGTGTCTTTCTCGCCTGCTGCCGTCGAAAAACTCAAGAATCGCAAGACCCCAGTACAAAGTTGGTTCCTCGATCAAAGCTTAGTGATGGCCTATTGGACCAGCGCGGGCGGCAAACGTAGTTACCATCACACTGCGCCCGTTAATGCACTTTATGCACTACATGAATCCCTGCGTATGTTAGCGGCCGAAGGTTTAGAAAATGCGTGGCAACGCCATCATGACATGCACTTAGTGCTGCGTGCTGGGCTGGAAAAGTTAGGGCTAAATTTTGTGGTGGCTGAAGATTCGCGTCTGCCACAACTTAACGCAGTTTACATCCCTGCTGGTGTCGATGATGCCGCGGTGCGGGCTCGTTTGCTCAAAGATTACAATCTCGAAATCGGCGCAGGCCTTGGCGCCCTTGCGAGTAAAGCATGGCGCATCGGCCTTATGGGCTTCGGTGCTCGCCGTGAAAATGTCGCCTTATGCCTCAAGGCATTAGAAGAGGTCTTGAGCTAAGCGACTGAACCATCATCCCGGCAGTGTTTTTGAGCGGGGATCCAGTTTTTTTGATAACTGAAGTTTGATTAAGCATCGTCATCCCCGCACAGCATTTGAGCGGGGATCCAGCTTTTTGGCAATCTAAGTTTGTGCTAATGCTTTCTCAGGGACATTAAAATTTTAACCTATTACAGGGTAGTTATTATGAGTATAAATCCACAGGCATTTTTTATTGTGCAATCAGATCCTGATGGTAAGGGAATACCGTATTTTATGGATAAAAATTGGACTCCTGAGTTACCTGACTATGAGATTTATGACTCACCACCGTGTGAGGGTGATTTTTTAACAGCTTATTCTCTTAAAGCAAAAGCATATCAACTGAATGGTGATTATTTGGTTGATGAAAATTTAGTTTCTAATGAAATGTTATGCTTGTGTGAAAAATTAAATGTTAAGTGTATTCGTATTCCTGTCGATATTAACCTGTATCGAGGAGTTAGGCCGCAGAAAAAGTATTTTTTATTTTTCCCATTAAGTTATTTATCTATCTTGGATAAGGATGAGTCCATTTATACTATCTCGATTGATTTAGATTCTGGAAAATTGAACACGCAAGAGGAACGTGGGTTAAAGAAGACATATTATGAGTCTATCGATAAATTTAAAATAAAGAATAATATTTGTGAACATTTATTCTTTTGTAACGAGATAGCGGCTTCTGTATGTTCTATTCAGTTTAAAAATGAGTACGAAGCTCTTGGTTTAACGGGTGTGAGTTTTAAGGAGATAAATGAATATTATCATTATTCTGCATGGGACTGAGTGCCTCATAAAATGAAAATATTGAAGCTAAGTGCAAGGAGTTATTAATGGACTGGATTGAGTTAGAAGAAAAATGCTTTGAAACTACATACGATACAATCAAGATGTTATTGTTAGAAAACAAAGATGAGACATTCTATGCGGTATCTCTTTACACTGACAGTAGTGCTATGTCGGTATCATTAAGTGCTAGCTCTGAGGAGAAGCTTAAAAGTATTCTCGCTGATGAAGAAGAGCAGAGCATAGAGTGTGAAAATTACTATAGATGGGCAGTATCTGAGTGGTTTTATGACGGATATAATGCGGGAGCATTCTCCAAAATAAGTAAGATGCTTCGAGAGGACTCATCTCGAGAAATAAACTTTGCAAAGTTTAAAAATAAACTAATTCAGACATTATCAAACGTACTGGTCAGAATAAAAAGAGAACTGCCTATTGAGCTAAATTCGACAGTGTGTTTTGTTTCAATGACTGACGACGATGAGTCTGAGGAAATAGAAAACTCTTCTGCAAAATTAATAAACGATGCACCACTTTCAATGGCATTTATTTTAAGGTTTGACTAATTAATCGTACAGATTTATCTATAAAAATAGAAACATAATCATCTTTTTTAAAAAGATGAAAAAATAGGACAAACGCATATTTTCTTCATGGCGATTATTCTAAATCTTGATTCAAAAGATATGACTGCTGAGATGGTTACCCCTATCTGGGGATTGGACTTCGGTTTGGGTCGTTCTGGCTATCAGAATGTACGGTAGTTTATGGGATTAAGCACTGGCATGTAAGTGACCGTTGGCGGCATGGTCGCTCATTCACATTCATGTGATCGCGACATTCGTATGTCCATATACAGCAGATGCAGCCGTCGAGCCCTCAGGGATGACTTATTTTTAAACCAAAGTTGGCGCGTGACTGGAATGACAGTGCTTAATCACTTCTCACGTCACAGAGTCTAATTGTCATATCTTTTGACGCATTCTTAGTTGAGCCATGTTGAACAATCAGAAGACATAAATCAGACCACCCAAGATAAACTGCAACATAGTTAAAAAGACAGGATGATAGTGGCATAGTAGATACATGAATAGTGTTTGAAGCAAAACATAAATCGAATTATGTTATTGCTTTATATGGAGTATTACTCCGCTGAATTTATCACTAAGGATTTTTTGATGATTAGAATATTGTGTTTAATTTATTTGATTTTAGTGTCATATAGTTCAATTGCATCATCACCTATAGTGGAGGAAATAGTGACTTCTGAATTGGCGAAGGAGTTAGGCTTTATTATAAAAATTGAACCTCAAGGTGATATCGGTCAGTCAATCGAAGTTGTTGGGCCTTTAGTTATTAATTCTGATTGCCGTCCTTTTAGAACTGGCAGTTTTTTTGCTGAAAAAAATGACAACCAGATTGCTGCATTTTTGACTACATTACCACTTTCCGATGAAGCTCCTAAAGTTTTAGGATTTACTCCGAATGATAGCTTTTATACCGTTAAGATGGTTATTGATTACACCTGTCCATCCCCTTACGAATCTGCAAGTCGAAGGTACGTGTTGCCAGTAAAGATAGAGTGAACAGGATAGGGGAAAAGACAGGGAAAGGTTAACTGTTTCATCCATGCTAATGAATTCACATTGATATGGAAGTGACCGTTGACGGCATGGATGCCGTCGTCGAGCCTATAGGGATATATTTACGGCGTGTCACTGGAGTAGCGATGTGAATTGAGTTGTGCAGTCATTTTAAGCTAGCTGGATTAAACGTTTTGATGCAAGAAGGAAGTCCTCGCTCCGCAGCCTCCGATTTTTGCTAATTGACATATAATGTCATCCCGCTATTATGGCAGCACCTCAGATTACACGAACAAGATCCTATAAATGAAAAAGTTATTTATTATGCTGGCGATGATTTTTGCGGTTAGCTTAGTTACTAGCCCAGTCGTTGAAGCGAAAAAATTCGGCGGTAGTAAATCTATCGGCAAAAGCCATCAAACGGCTCCGGCTCAACCAGCGGCGACCAACACACCGACTACGGCGCCAGCGGGAGCACCGGGCAAAAAAGGTATGATGGGCGGCATGTTAGGCGGTTTATTAGCAGGTGGCTTATTGGCTGCGCTGTTTATGGGCGGTGGTTTTGAAAATATTCAAATCATGGATATTTTGATTATCGGTTTGCTGGCATTCGTGCTATTCAAAATCGTCCGTACTGTGATGGCCTCAAAAGCGGGTGCGCAGCCAAGACCGGCCTATGCAGGGGCGAGTCAGCCAAGTCCTAATCTACAGCGCCAACAGACTGAACAAACAGGTTTTGCCACCAATGCAAACAGCGGCAGCAATGGTTTTGGCCAGGCGACAAGTGATGTGCCCTTTAATTTACCTGCGGGTTTTGATTTACCCGGCTTTTTGGAAGGCGCTCGCAGTCACTACAAAACTCTACAATTGGCTTGGAATGAAAATGATCTAAGCAAAATCCAAGAGTATGTTTCTATTGATCTTTACAATGAACTAAGCAACCAACGTCGCGAGTTAGTTGGCGATCAGCACACAGAAGTGATGTTTTTGGATGCAGAACTTGTCCGTGCCACACACAATGCAAATCTTGCGGAAGTGAGTGTTAAATTTAGCGGCCGCTACCGCGATACCGTTGAAGGCGTAGAAGAGGACATTAAGGAAATCTGGCATTTAGAGCGTAACGTAACGCAAGCCAACTCACCTTGGTTAATTGTGGGTATCGAACAGTAATCAGCTCAGTGTTTAAAGCAGCCTTAATCTCTTAAGGCTGCTGTTTACATCCCCTTTCGTTTCAATCCAGCCTTCCCTAACAGTTCAACGTCATCGATAGATTGAAAAAATCCGGCTGTCATCGCATTCACTATTGGCGGCAGCAAGACTTTGCTGATTATTTTAAAGTAGTTAATTAGTGCATCAATTGCTAAATAAAAAATCCCCGCACTTAGCGGGGATTTTGTTATTTGTTCAAAGGGTTATACAAATTGTCTGATGGCTATGGCGATAATCAGCACTGGGCAAACATACTTTACATACCTTGGCCAAATGCGCCAAAAAAGTCCTGTGCTATCGACACCTTTTTGCCCACTAATTGCCTTGAGCAGCTGGGTTTGGCGCCAAATCCAACCTAAGTAAACCGCAATACCGAGGGCGACCAGCGGCTGGGCGATTTGGGTGGTCAGCATTATAGTGAAACTAAATAGCGTCTCAAAAAATACCGCCAGTAATAAGGATAATGAGGTCAACAATAGGCCGATGATCAAGGTGGCGCGTTGACGGCTGAGTCCGAACTTTTGCATCACATAACTCGTCGGCACTTCGGCGATGGATATGGCCGAGGTTAAACCGGCGATGATCAGCAGAATAAAGAAAATCACGCTGATGATGAGGTTGGCCGTATCGCCTAAGGTCGAAAATAACGCGGGTAAGACAGTAAACACCAATGCATCCGAATCGAGTAATTTACCCTCAGCATTAAAAATCTCCACGCCATTGTGCTGGGCCACATACATGGCTGGGATAATCAAGAAGGCGGCGAGAAAGGCGATGCCGCTGTCGGTAAAGGCAACCCAGACGGTCAGTTTGGCGATATTCTCTTTTTGGCTCAGATAACTGCCGTACACCATCATGGCACCTGTGCCTATGGTAAGGGAGAAGAAGGTTTGTCCGAGCGCGCTGATCAAGGTATCTGGCGCCAGTGCCTTGGTAAAGTTAGGCGTTAGTAGCGCGCTTATCCCTTCGCTCGCGCCATTAAGGGTGAAGATATACGCCACGCCCGCGATCAGCATGATCAGTAATAACGGCATTAAGCGTTTCGACCATTTTTCTATGCCTTCTTGCACGCCTTGCAGTAATACCAGAAACACCAGCGTGCTGAAGATCAGTGTAAACACCAGATTACGTGACAGCGAAAAATCCACTAGCCAAGCGGCGGTATCATTCGAGCCAAAGGCAGTGGCGATAGGCGCGATGGCAAAGCTGACAAACCAGCCGGAGAGAATACTGTAGAAGGTATAAATCAATCCCGCTGTCACTATGGAAAGCAAACCTATGGTCTTGCCTAAACTGCGGGTGAGCGAGTTGAAGCCGAGTTTGCCCATGGCATCGGCGGGGTTGGTTTGCCCGTGGCGACCTATCATGAGTTCAGCCATCAGCATGGGAATGCCTAGGATGAAAATCAGCACTAGGTACACAAGTAGAAAGGCGCCGCCGCCATGGGTGGCCGCTTGGGTGGGGAATCCCCAAATATTGCCGACGCCAACGGCGCTACCTGCGGCCGCCATGATAAAACCTAAGCGTGAGCTGAAGTGGTTAGTTGAACTTGTATTGGCCGATTGCATTGTGCCTCCCGTAAAAAGAAGGCGTATCTTAGGCGGATAAATGAGGATTTCAACGCAATTTTAGTGCGTTAATTTGGTGTTAATCTGCAATAATTTATCGGTTTTTGGCTATAGGTTAATGTTGTGTGCCGCCTATCTGTTTTTTGCGAGATTTTATTGCTATCAGGTGCGGCGGATGGTCGAGATTTGGCGAATCATTGCGATGATAAAAATTCATTGAATTGTGATCTTATGGTCAAAAAATACCGTATGGCAGATGTCTAACCGCTATTTTGTGCTATGACTGTTACTTGTGCCGCTGTCTTGTTTGCGGTGTTTGCTGTGACTGTTGGCTTATGCTTGAATGTTGACGTGCCCTAAGGGAATGGCCGTGTGGTCCTTAACCTTTTTGAGGACAAAGCTGGAATGCACCCCTGCGATATGCACGTTGGTCGTGAGTTTATCTAACAGGAAAGTGCGAAAGTGCGCCATATCTTGTACTAGCACTTTAAGTTGATAGTCGGCCTCTGAGCCCGTGATCAGCGCGCATTCTTGGACTTCTTCGTAGGCGAGTGCATTGGTTTCAAATTGATTGAGAATCGCCGGCGTATGTTTCTCCATTCGAACATGGATATACGCGGTCAAATGCAGGTTGAACTTATCCGCCGACAGACGCGTTGCATAATCGGCAATATAACCCGCTTCTTCTAAGGCTTTAACACGGCGCGAGCAAGGAGATGGCGATAGTCCGACTTTATTGGCCAGTTCGAGATTTGATAATCTGCCGTGGGTTTGCAGTAAGCGCAGAATTGTTAAATCGAGTTGATCGAGTTTGTAGGGGTGAGTGTCTGTCATTGAAAGCTTAGGTTTAACTGAGTCAGCCTCTAGTTTGCCAGTCTTAGCCGACTTTGCCAAAAATCTTGATCAAATGAGACATTTTAAGGTTGTGACAGTGATAACGGATAGAGATTTTGGGAGTCGTGCTGTTTGGAACTCCCGTTATTTACCGCTATTGTTATGATACTAATAAGAGTGAGACACTGTATGCGCTTGAGTTTGTTGCTAATCTTCTTATTCATATTACCGACTTATGCATTTTCTGCATCGTTAACCATTGGTAGCGCTCTAAATCGACCGCCTTATATTATCGAAGATGCTGAATCAGGGCTTGAGATCGATATTATTAAGGCCGCGTTTAAGGAAATGGGGCAGCCAGTCAACTTTAAATTCTACTCTCGTAAACGCCAAGTTTTATATTTCAATAAAGATCGATTAGATGCTGTGATGACGATGAACCCTGCAAATGGCGTTGATGGTTATTGGTCCAATGATTATGTTGAATATACCAATGTGGCGATCAGTTTGTCCGAACAACGCCTTGAAATAACACGTATTGTGGATCTTAAAAAGTACAGTGTCGCCGCTTTTGAAAATGCTCGCTTCTTACTTGGCCCTGAGTTTAATGCCGTAGCGCAACAGACTATTTATCGTGAAGTCGATAGCCAATTAAGCCAGAACCGTATGTTGTACTTAGGTCGCATTAATACTGTGATTGCCGATCGTTATATATTCGCTCAACTGAATAAGTTCGTTGAGGATGATGTTGATACCCAGCAAGCATTAAGCTACCACTTTATTTTCCCCCCAACATCCTATCGAATGGTGTTCCACAACTCAGTGGCGCGGGATACTTTCAATCAAGGGCTCACTAGAATTAAGGCCAATGGGATTTATCAGGCCCTAGTGGCAAAATACTTAGGCAGTGCTTAGCAATGCCTAAGTATTTAACTTCATAGTGTTTGAAGCTGTCGTATTCGAGTCGACAGCCAAATCGAGACGCTGAATTCACAGTGTTAGCGCTCAGATCCTTTAGCAAACGCATGGGAGAGTGGACGCAACTTACTGACAAAGAACACGCTACATCCGCTGATGATGGCGGCTAAAAAGGTTGAAAACAGCACATCCTGCGGCCAATGCATGCCAAGCAGCATACGGCTTAATCCCATCAAAAATCCCCAGCTCCATAACGCCATGACTAAGCTAGGTAATCCAGCAAGTAGCAAATAGTAGCTGGCGGTAAGCACTAGCGTTACAGCAAAAATGGTATGTCCCGAAGGAAAAGAATAGCCGATTTCATCTTCCCAATGCTGATGGATCCGTGAGTCGAGTTTCAAGGCAGGTTCTGCAGCGATCAAGCCATCGAGTGCATTGGCAATTGTCTTTGAACGTGACTGTTTATCCAATTGATAAAAGGCATCGAGTGAAAGCGGTTCATGCTTAGGCAGTGCTTGTTCTGCTAGAAAAACGAGATTAGGTCTGGGTTCTTTAAAATAGGATTTGAGGGTGTGGCTTAAGCCTAAACTGATAACTTGGCTGAGGCTGATGGCAAAGAATAAACTTATAAAGAGTGGTTTAGGCATATGACGATAGGCGATCGCCAATACAAACAAGACTGTTGCGACGCCATAGGGCGCAGTGCCAGTCATGGTAATCCAATATAAGGTTTTGGCTAAGGTAGAGTGCAGATCGATCAGTGGAAACAGCTGATTCTGTGTCAGTAATAGTAAGCCCGGAATGGTTGCCAACAGTATCCAAGCTAAACCTAAACGGCGTAAAAGATAGACGCTATGGGTCAAAATATAAGCCTCTTCATAAAACGCCATAGGCTACAACGCGGCAATGGTTTTGCCAATAAAAAAATCCCGACAGCAAAAGATGGCGCTGTCGGGGGTCTTCAAGGGTGGATCGGTAGGGCGCTATTGCGCCGTGTTCTTAGGGTGATGCCTAGTCACGAACATCAAAATCAACAGTACGACTAACAGTAAACCTGAACCCATCAATAGGGCGTAATCTTCCAGTTGCAGTATCGAGTACAGCACGGCATATAAACTCACCAGCATAATGCCCACTAGTGCACCGCGCTTAATACTTGCTGTGGCACTCCCTACATAAGCCGATACCGACAGCACGGGAATACAGGCGGCAATTAAATAGGCATGCAAGAAGGCAAGATGTTCAGATAGCGAGAGTAGTAGCAAATAGAACAAGGCCATGGCGCTGCCGACTAACACATATTGAATCGTGCTGAGGCTGGTTTTTTGTCCGATTTCGAAGATAAACAACATGATAAAAGTCAGCACGATAAACAGTAGGCCGTATTTTACCGAGCGATCAATCTTGCCGTAGTGAGTCACTGGTTCGAATAAAATCGCATTGGCCGACACTTCAGTGAGAGTCGATTGATTACTCTTAATAAACTCTTGTGGATAGTTACGGGTTAAGTGGCTGATATTCCAACTTGCAGTAAAGCCTTGCGCGTTGATGTCCCGTTCAGCGGGTAATAATCCCTTAAAGCTTGGATGCGGCCAGTCGGCGCGAATATTGATTAGCGTTTGCTCGCCTAGTGGCAATGCGCTGATAGACTGAGAGCCGCGTAGTGTCATGGCAAAATCCACACTAAAATCACTCGCTTCGCTGACTTGGATCTTTTGATTAAAGCCTTTTTCTAAACCGCCAGTGGTTAACCCCGTGCCCGACATCAGTGATCCAGAGAGTAATGTCGATTCACCGGTGATTTCAATTTTTTCTACTTTATCAATTGCTTGATTCGATGACACCCCAAAGACTAACCGGGCATTTTTGTTATCGAAGGCGATAAGGTTAGGAATATCATAACGCTTAAGGCTGAAGTCGGCCTGACCTTGTAGAGCTGCGTTATACACCAGCGATTGATAAATGCCACGGGTGCGAAAATCATGTTTTAGGTCTAAGTCGAGGGTGAGCTTTTTCGGTAGGATCACTAGCTCATCTTGATAGGTACGCTTCACTTCATGGCGAGTTTTACCGTCGTTACTGACTTCTTCTTGCAACACAAAATAGCTGTAAGGGATCACCAGCGCAGGACCTGAGAGGGTTTGCTGCTCACCCCATGAACGGCCGATTTCATCGACAACGCTGTGGTAAAGGGTTTGGCGATCAGAAGTCATATCCATAATGATCCCCAGCGGGATCAACGCGAGGATTGACAGTATGCCAATGGTTAAGGCTTTTAATAAGGTGGTGTTTTTTAATGCCGTTCCCTTTGCGGTGGCTACTGCCCACGGTTCTTGTGCTGACATATCGATTCCTTGACTTCGATTAAATTTTTTGAGGAGTGCGCGCACCACTAAATAGGCTGCGCTACCAAATAAGGCCAAACTAAGTAGGGTGAGTACCCAGAAAATAATGCTGAACATTGAATTTCATTCCCTATGAAATACGACCGAGACTTATCCGCTAAGATTGTGCAGAGTTAACTCGGTATCACGGCGGGTATTAAAACAGATTTTTTTACAAAAGTTGCGGGCAAGTTGCTGATCAATAGTGGCAAAATTATGGCGATTGCCGCTAAATCCATACTCATTATTCAAGTTTATGAATCTGATAGTGGGATGTCTTTGCCAAATTTTGGGTGTTTTTTCTCGTAGTCATTTTCTTTTTTAATATGCTTTAGCAGTGCTTCGAAGCTTTGTTTAAAGACGTCAAGTTCTGCGGAATAGACTACGGCATGGTGAGAAAACCAGTGGTGTTTTTCTCGATCACGGTTACTGTAATCAGGCCAAATACGTAGCTCATACTCATCACCCATGACGACAATGACATAGGCAATGGCGCCATTGCTAAAGATGATACATTGGGGCAGGTACACCAGCTCTTCGCCTTTAAATAACTCATACTCTATCGCTTCGGTGCGCCAACTCACTATCGGTAGCGGCGCCTCGATAGAGCAACCAATCGACTGATGCTGATTAAACAGTACGGCGTTAATGTCATCCATTGAAAAGGGCTGGTGATCGCCATTTTTAGCAGCAAGTGAATACAAGATATTCATCAAAAATGGCAGCTTAGTGCCATTACCCGTTTTGCGGCCGCAGAGTTGTGTTTGGCGATAGTAGATATTCATCATCAATCCTTAATGAAGAGCCTATGCCAGATAGGCTCTATTTCGAGTCGTGAAACTAACGGGCAGGTAAACCGATAGCCGTTAAGGTATAAATGGCTTATGTTATCCGAAGATACAGCCTAGTGAGTAGACTTGTGCGTACATTTCACAAACCTACTCGTTGAATAGTGTGCTAAATACTTTTATTTTCAGTTTGTTATGTTTTTTCTCTGGTTTGGTATTTGCTTGTCGTTGAATTTGGAGAATTGATGTCTAATCCCTTTTCACCCCGCGAGTGGCTGCAATTAAATATGCAGCAGCAAGGATTATTGCAACCATATACCTCAGTCGCCGAGGCCATTTCACGTCTCAGTTATGTACAAATTGACTCTATCAACGTGGTTGAGCGAGCGCATCATCATGTGCTGCATAGTCGTATGCCAGAATATCAGCCAAAGATGCTCGATATGGCTTTAGCCAAAGGAGAGATTTTCGAATATTGGTCCCATGCGGCAGCTTATTTACCTATTGCCGATTACCGTTTTAGTTTGCAGCGTAAACAGCAGCTGCAAAATGGCGGTAAGCATTGGTTTGACCCCGACGATAAAATAATGCAGGAAGTGCGGGCGCGAATCCTTGCAGAAGGGCCACTCAAGGCCAGTGATTTTGAACATAGTGAAGCTAAAAACGGTGCCTGGTGGGATTGGAAACCCGCGAAAAAAGCCCTAGAGCAGCTTTTTATGCGTGGTGAGCTGATGGTGGTGCGGCGGGAAAAATTCCAGAAGGTTTACGATCTCACTGCGCGGGTACTATCAAAAGATGTTGATGCTCAAGCACCGACAGATAGCGAGTTTACGAGCTATTTGATTGATCGTTATCTCGATGCCCACGCCTTCGGTACTGCGGCGCAAATGGCTTATTTACGCAAAGGTATGAAATCAGCAGTAGCCCAAGAATTGGCAGAGTTGTTAGCTCACGGGTTATTAGCGTGTTTTAAGGCTGCGGGCCAAAGCTACTTTTATCGCCCTTCATTACAGCTAAATGCACTATTACCTAATAAAGTGTGGCTGCTTAATCCCTTCGATAATTTATTGATCCAACGGCAAAGATTAAAGCAATGGTTTGATTTTGATTATCAAATTGAAGTCTATGTCCCAGCCGAAAAGCGTCAGTATGGTTATTATTCTTTAGCAATTCTGTGGCGCGACACTTTTGTTGGCCGCGTGGATGTTAAAGCCGATCGCCAAGCTAACCTATTGCTATTACAGCAATTGATTTTAGAAGAGGGCGTGATGGTGAATGGCTTAGATGAGGATTTCTGTGCGGCCTTTGATATCGCAGTCAGTGAATATGCTCGTTTCAATGGTTGTGACCGCTGGAAGTTAGTTAAGGCTAACCATAAAGGCCTTAAGCAAAAGTATGCTCGCCAACAAAAGCTTTAATTATTTGTCTCTTTAGTTGGAGCATCCATAAAGCGAAAGCAGCCATACAGTAAGATTAGATACAGCAGTGGCAACGCAGCAATGACTAAAGATGAAGAAGTCGCAGTGCTATCGCTCGTAATGCGATAACAGGGAATATACACGGCGGGATAAACTAGGCTTCCCCATAGAAAACACTGATTCATCAATCGATAGATAAAAGCGGGTTTAATGCTTGATTGACTGGCCAGTCCCATCAAACTGGCGAGAAGCACACCGGGATAAGTGAGTAGCGGCAGGCCACCAAGCAACAATAATCCCCAAAGAAGATAGTCCTGATAGTGTGTGCTGATTGTGACATCCATTGTAGCTTCATTCCTTGATTGTTCGACGCTAAAGCATTAAGTCTGTTTATGCTCTGGTTGCAGCGGTGGCTTTACTGCCAGCCCTTGCTGCATCTTAAGCCAAAAGCTTTGCTGACATAGATTGCTAAAGGATTTTTGCTGCGGCGAAATCGCAATATGAGCTGTTACAACCCGATAGCTGAGCCAATAATCTTCACAAACCATGTCTGACGCATAAGCTTGTTTATCTTGCTCGCTTAGCTTGCTAATCACAACCCCGTTATCGAAGTGATAAAGCGTTATGGACTCACAAATCTCCACATTATCATCGTGATAGGTTTGCTGCTCGTTTGATTGGCTTACCACGTAGACAGGGCTTGGATAGCCTTCAATAGCAAGGATATAGCTGGCGAGTTGTTGCATTATTTCCCCAAGTGACTCAATGCTTGAAGTGTTAAAAACAAAAAAGCACAGCTGCGCTATTGCTAACTGTGCTCTTTCAAACATGCATGATAAGTTAGCCCGCCGCGTTGAGCTTTTTTTCTAACTCATTGACTTGAGCTTGTAGGGCTTCTAATTTTTCGCGGGTTTTCAGTAGTACATGTTGCTGCACATCAAATTCTTCACGGGAAACCATATCCAACTTGAGCAATTGATTTTGCAGTACTTGCTTACTGCGCTCTTCAAATTCACCGGCAAATTGCTTTAGACCGCTGGGCAAACTTTCGCTCAATTGTTTCGCCATTTCTTCGATTTTCTTTGGATTGATCATAATCTTGTCCGCCTCTTTACTGAATAGCTCGATTGTAACTCAGTACGTTAGCTTTCAAAAGTAAAGCAGACGCGTGAACACTTTAGTTGGCTGTTGTTGGGGTTTATATCACGGAGAGGCTTATCTACAGAGTTGAGTTCTGCTCAACCTAAGCGGGGATTTGTTAGCCTTAAAACTGTCGATTCTGCTATGATCCCATCCCTTTCTGTCGACTTGTTTGGATATTGCGCAAAGATGAAACTCAATCCCGCCCAAAACGATGCTGTTCATTATGTTTCAGGCCCTTGCCTAGTCTTGGCAGGTGCGGGTAGTGGTAAAACGCGCGTAATTATCAATAAAATCGCTTACTTGGTCGAAAAATGTGGCTATAAGGCGCGTAATATCGCGGCGGTGACCTTTACCAATAAGGCTGCCCGTGAGATGAAAGAGCGGGTCGCTCAGTCGATGGGCCGCAAGGAAGCCAGAGGTCTGTGGATTTCAACCTTCCACACTTTAGGGCTTGAGATCATTAAACGCGAGCATAAGGTTTTAGGCTTAAAGCCAGGCTTTTCACTGTTTGATGATCAAGATACCTTGGCACTGCTCAAAGAGTTAACCCAAGACGAGTTGGATGAAGATAAAGATTTACTCAAAGCGCTCGCCAGTACAATTTCAAACTGGAAGGGTGGCTTAATTATTCCCGAGCATGCACGCAAAATCGCTAAAGATGAGCAACAGCACTTATTTGCTATGTTGTATCAGCGTTATGCTCAACATATGAAAGCCTATAACGCTTTAGATTTTGACGATTTGATTCTGATGCCAACCTTATTGTTACGCCACCATGAAGAAGTGCGTACCCGCTGGCAAACCAAGATCCAATATTTGCTGGTGGACGAATATCAAGATACTAATACCAGCCAATATGAAATGGTCAAGCTGTTAGTGGGTGAGCGGGCGCGCTTTACTGTGGTGGGGGACGACGATCAGTCTATCTATTCATGGCGCGGTGCTAAGCCACAAAACCTCGTGTTATTGGGTAAAGATTTTCCGCAGCTTAAGCTGATTAAACTGGAGCAGAACTACCGTTCTAGCCAGCGTATCCTACGGGCTGCGAACATTCTTATCGCGAATAATCCCCATGTTTATGATAAAGCCCTGTTTAGCGAGCTTGCCTATGGTGAGCCGTTGCGGGTGCTGTTTGCCGCCAATGAGGAGCAAGAGGCTGAACGTGTTGTTGCCGAAATTGTGCGGCACAAGTTTGTCGGCCGTACTCAGTTTGGCGACTATGCGATTCTGTATCGGGGCAACCATCAATCACGGTTACTCGAGCGCGCGCTGATGACGAACCGCATTCCTTACAAATTGAGTGGTGGCACGTCATTCTTCGCCCGTGCTGAAATTAAAGACATCATGGGCTATCTAAAGCTGGTGGTGAATCCCGATGACGATAATGCTTTCCTGCGCATCGTGAATTTGCCTAAACGTGGCATAGGCCCATCGACCTTAGAGCGCTTAGGTAATTTTGCCAACGAGAAGCATATTTCTATGTTTGCGGCGATTTTTGAGCCTGAACTGAATCATCATTTACCGCCTGCGGCTATGTCATCTTTGTATCAGTTTGGTCGTTTTATCGTGGAGACTGGGGATCATGCCGAACGTGGTGAACCCGTCGAGGCGGTGAAGCATTTGATCCGTAAGATCAATTATGAAGATTATTTATACGAAACCAGCACCAGTGCCAAGGCCGCTGAAATGCGGATGAAGAATATCTCAGAGCTTTACCGTTGGGTGACTGAGATGCTCGCGGGTGATGAGTTAGATGAGCCTATGACTCTACCAGAGGTGGTGACTCGATTGACGCTCAGGGACATGATGGAGCGCAATAGTGAGGATGAAGGCGGCGATCAGGTGCAGTTGATGACCTTGCATGCCTCTAAGGGCCTAGAGTTCCCGTTTGTGTTTATGGTAGGGGTAGAAGAACGTATCTTGCCCCATCAGACCAGCATAGACGAAGACAATGTCGATGAGGAGCGTCGGTTGGCGTATGTGGGTATTACTCGAGCTCAACGAGAGCTTTGGTTCACCCTCTGCCGCGAAAGGCGCCAATTTGGTGAAACCATGCGTTGTGAGCCAAGCCGTTTCTTACTTGAGTTACCTCAAGATGATGTGGTGTGGGAAAACCGTAAGCCACAACAAACGGAGCAGGAGCGGATGCAAACGGGGCGGACAAATATTTCTAGCTTAAGAGACATGTTTAAAAAATAGCGAGCGGTTTCGCTTACTATTCTTTTAAATCAGCTACTTATTTTTTACTAGGCATATTCGAGCTGAGCACAGATCTGTGGTTGGGTTTCACATAAGGTAAAAGTGTCGGCTAAAGCAGCCCCCTGACCCAGCTGATAACCCAGTTCATTGAAGATACGTTTTTGTTCAGGACTATCAATGCCATCGACAAAGGTTTGCAGTTCTAAGGTTGATGCCGTTTTTTGATAGGCTGACATTAACTTAAGCTGTTGCTCGCCTTGTATTTGTTTGGTGAGGTTGGCATCGAGTTTTAAGCCTTTTATCGGCAGAAACAATAAGCTATTTAATGCACTATAGCCGCTACCGTATTGGCTGATGCCGAGTTTTACCCCGAGTTTCTGCAACAATTCAAAGCCATTGATATGATTTTCAGTTTCTTGCACTAGGGCTTTTTCATTGAAGAATAACCACAAATGGCTCAGGTTTAACTGGGTTTGCTTGAGAGTGTTTTTCAAACTGCGCAGTACATGCTTATGCTTGAGATGTTGGCTCGAAAGCATGACATGTAATTCAACAGATTCATCATATTGCTTGAGGAGTTGGGGATAGCTGCTATCTATGATGCTGATCGTATATTTATCGAGTTCAACGGTAAGGTGTGACTGTTCAGCAAGCGTGCTAAGTTGTTCCTGCTGTAAGAGCCCACGCTGCGGATGTTGCCAGAACAGGCGGCTTTCTAATGCATGCACTTGACCTGTTTTAAAATTGACTACTGGTAAGTAACTAAGCTGGATTTCAGCATGGTGTAATGCATGTCTAAATTCAGTTTCTAACTCGACATCCTGCATGGCCTGATGTTGGGCGTTATCATCAAAAATAACATAGCAGCCTTTACCATTGGCTTTCGCCTGATACATGGCAGTATCTGCATTACGTAACATAGATTCACTGGTATCGATTCTGTGTTTGCCACTGATGGTGATACCGATGCTGGCTCCAGAACTAAATTCCATTGTGCCAAGTCGATAGGGCTGGGATATTTTTTGGATCACTCTTTCTGATATATCTTTCGCGTCGTTGATGTTGTTAATGCTATCGAGCAGTATCACAAACTCATCGCCACCGAGTCGGGCTAAGGTGTCGTTATCACGAATGCAGGACTTGAGTCGGCTTGCCGTCTCAATTAAGAATTTATCACCCTCTAGGTGTCCCATAGTGTCGTTAATCTGTTTGAAGCGGTCGAGGTCGATAAACAATAGGGCAAACTGTTCTAAGCTATGGCGACGAACATGCTTGATCGCTTGAGATAGACGCTCCATAAACATAGCGCGATTAGGCAGGCCTGTAAGTGCGTCATGTTTGGCATCGTGAACTAGCTTGGCTTCCATACTACGACGTTGTTGAATTTCTTTCTCAAGGTTTTGATTGAGTTCGGCTAACGCTTTAGTGCGATCGATGACTTTTTCTTCTAGCTCTTCATAGCTGCGTTGTAAGGACTCTGCGGACAGCTTTTTCTCGATAGCAGAGCCTATATGCTGTGATACAAATGTCAGTAATTCTAAGTCTTTAACTTGGTAATTCTGTGTCATGCTAAAACTGTAAATCGTTAACGCACCACGAACTTGATCATGGATAAAAAGCGGGATTCCAATCCACTGATGCATGGTTTGAGTATGATTTAATGCTGGCGCTTGGTAATACAGCTCACCAGAGGCAATTAATGCATTGATACTGCTTTGATCTAGCAATAGTGGGCGCTTATGTTTGAGCACATATTCAGTTAAGCCGTCTTGTAGCGGCCGAGTGCCTGGGTGCTTATTGGCTAATTGCGATACATAAAAAGGAAAAGTGAGGTGGGTTTCTGTGTCGTCTAATAGGGCGATATAGCAGTTATTGGCCGGAATTAAATGTCGAATAACATTATGCAATTGGGCATAAAAGTCTGGGTTGTCTGCACTGGAACTTGCTAGCTCGGCGATTTCGAACAGTGATTTTTGTAAGCGTTCAGCTCTACGCCGTTCATAGACTTCTAGTTTTAACTTATCGTAGGCTTGGCTGAGTTCTTTTGTCCTTTGCTGGATAGCTTGTTCTAATTGTTCTTGATGTTTTAGCCGTTCCATTACCCCAGCAATATGGTGACAAATGAACGTCATTAACTCGAGTTCGATTTCACCATAACTGATGTTTGTGTCATAGGTTTGCACCACTAACACACCCGTTACTATGTCATCTTGTTTGATGGGCACGCCCAGCCACAGATGACAGGGAGAACCTAAATTAACAATTTCTCCTGCAGCAATCAGTTCATTGACTTTGTCATTGTTACACAACAAAGCTTTCCCAGTTCTGAGTACGTAACCTGTTAATCCTTGCTGTAATAATGTAGATAGTGATTGTTCAGGATAAAGCTCCGCTGGATGGGCATCTTTCTCATCAGCGAAAAAGGGGATGGCGAGTTCACCTGTGTGAGTATCTAGGGTTGAAATAAAAAAATTATCAGCAGGAATGAGCTGTTTTAGATGGCTATGTACGCCGACATAGAATTCTTCGAGTGAAGAAGCATGGGTCGCAATATTGGATATTTCGAGTAATGCGTTTTGAATGATCTCAGCATGCTTATATTTATGCGCTAATTGTTTTAAGCGAATAATTTTTTTGCGTAAGCGTTCAATTTCACTCACACGTGGCTGGCCAGTTTCATCTTCATCCTTAAACATGATACTCACTAGTTAAATATATGTTTGCTTTTACCAAAGTCTATAATTAGCATGAAATACTGTAACATCCAAGTCATATTTTGGCTGCATTCCGCTTTAAAAGTCAGCTAATGTGATAAAACTTGAGCAGTCAGTAAAAAAAGTGCAAAACAGCTATAGACTCAAAGGGGATTTGACCCTAGTATATGCGGCGCTAACCAAGGCGAGCGCCCATAGCTCAGCTGGATAGAGCGCACCCCTCCGGAGGGTGAGGCCGAAGGTTCGAATCCTTTTGGGCGCACCACTTCCGAATAGAGTTGTGAGCTTTAAGGTTAGTAAAGTAAGTGAAAATCAGTGGTGATTGTAGCTCAGTTGGTAGAGTCCCGGATTGTGATTCCGGTTGTCGTGGGTTCGAGCCCCATCAGTCACCCCATTCATTTACTTTGATATAAAGATTTTCATTCTCGGTGATTAGCGCAGTCCGGTAGCGCATCTGGTTTGGGACCAGAGGGTCAGAGGTTCGAATCCTCTATCACCGACCAAATTCTTCGCGTGACTAGCGAGCTTAATATAAGTTAAGTAAATAGTTAATGTTTACGGTGATTAGCGCAGTCCAATAACGCATCCTGATTTTTTGGATGAAAGTGGACGAGAGGGGGAACCCTCTAAGCGTATGTAAACAATAGTACAAAATTTACGGTGATTAGCGCAGTCCGGTAGCGCATCTGGTTTGGGACCAGAGGGTCAGAGGTTCGAATCCTCTATCACCGACCAAATAAGTAGAAAAGCCTCAGCATTCATTAATGAATACACTGAGGCTTTTTTGCATTGGCGAAATGGAACTTACTCACTTGCATTATCATGTTTGTTGTCGCTTGATAGCGCATCCTTAATGAGTATAGAAGTTGACTACAGTTCTTATTTACACCTGGCAGATTTGCTGAACTGTATCGGCATAGTCACTCAACCGTAGAAAAAAAAGCTCCTTACGGAGCTTTTTGTTTGCAAAATCACTTCTTAATAATACGGCTTAGTCAAGATTCACTGGCGGGGCGATAAAGCCTTGATAGGCATCTGTTCTAAGCTCGTTAAAACGTTCTAGCTGAGCTTTTTCTTGAATACCCGTCACTATGACTTGAATGTCCAATCCTTTTGCTACGTTGATTAGGGCGCGGCACAATTCGCTATTGTGGTGTGTCTCATCATAGTAGGCGAAGGATTGATCCAGTTTCACATAGCTAGGTCTTAATTCCTGTAGATAAGACATAGAGCCAAACTGACGACCAAAGTGGTCAATACCAAACTTAGCACCGTTATCGCGAATGATGTTACATAAGTGCTGACATGACTTAAGATCACTATAAACACCAGCCTCAGGGATTTCGAAGCAGATACGCTCAATAAATGTGGCATTTCGCAAAAATTGATTTAGCCATTCATGGAACTGAGGATCGTTAATACTTTGGTGGGTTAAGTTAATTGCGAGCGGTTCATAGCTCCGCTCGAGCAGTTTTTGCTCGTAGACAGTTTCAATTAAGCATTTATCGAGTAAGGCACCAAGTGATAATAACTCGATATAAGGCATAAATTGCCCTGCATGGGCGAGTTGATCGCCAAGCTCTAATTGGCAATACAATTCCCGTTGCGCTATGCCATCACCATCGCAAAATTGTATGGGTTGCCATCTAAACTTAAACTTCTTATTGCTGATGGCATGGCTGAGGTTATCGCGCCATTGCTCGCGGGTGAATAATTGCTGCTCTGTGGTTTCAAACCAGTGGAAGGTTTTATTTTCTTGTAATGCTTTTTGAAGGGCATTGTCGGCTTGGGCCAAAATATCCGACACATTCATTTGCCCAATACGTTCAGCAATACCGATAGCAAAGTCTTCGTTGGGCTTACAGCCTGCTTTTGACATTTCTTGATTGATGGTACGGATAAGTGTTTGTAAATATTTGCTGATCTGATCGTGTTCAACATCGGTCACTAAAAATGCAAATTCATAGGCGGCAATACGCCCTATGACCGAAGGCGTTATTTCGTTTAATTGCTGTTGAAACTTTTCTGCGAGGATCCGTATGGTTTCATCTCGAACTTGATAGCCATATTTACTGTGCACTTCTTCGAGCCAGTCGAGCTTGGCGAGGAATAAAGCGCCGCTGCTAGGTTCACTTAACCAACCATTTAAACGACTTACTACATATTGGCGGTTAGGCAGGCCTGACGCCGGATCGACAAGATTCTTCTTACGTAACGCGCCAACCTCTTCGTCAAGAGAATGGAACACTTGTTTCAATTGAGCTGACATGCTGTTAAATGCAGTCACTAAGTCTTTTAATTCGGTGGTTTTGGGTAGTGCCATGTCTGGACCAAATTGGCGTGCTGCGATACTTTTCGCGTGTTCAGACAGGGTGTGGAGAGGTTTCAATATCCATGTTAAGCCTACTCTTGCTGTAAAAATAGCAACGAGAAAAAGTAGTGAGAAGGCTATGATGGTATTGGACATGATTCGCCATAGTTCATGATAACCAAAACCAGGATGAGCAGTGATTTCAAGCTGTGCTAGCTGCAGCCAACCTGAGGTGATAGTGCTTTGTTTTTTGATGGTTTTAAACAGATCTAGATTGATAAACCATTGAGGGACATCTTCAATTTTTAAAGGATTATTCCACTCTTGTTGCTTACCATCGACCATCCAAGTCAATTTTACATTTTGATAGTAACCACCTTCAAAAATAACATTCACTAAGGTTTCTGCAGCTGCGGTATCGCCGGCTTCGAGTGCTGGGGTAAGCATTAGACCGAGTGAAGTGCTGGCATTGTTTAGATCGGACTCCATTTGCTTTGTTAAAAAGCTTTGAGTCTCAGTGAATTGCACATAGCCAAGGCTTGCAACTACAAGCAAGAACAGGCTAAAAAGCAGCGAATAAATCTGTCTAAACAGTGTCATTTTTGGTGCTACTCCAGTTTTAATTTTGGTTGCCTAAGACGGTCAACACCTAATCTATGGTTAAGATCGTTCCATTTTTCTAATCGTTTTGAGGACCCTGCCAGTACGCCTCGACCTTGCTCTTTATTGAGCCATAACTGTTTACCGTTAAAGCTATAAACAGGCAGTAGATCTTTTCTTTTTGTGGCGGGTTTTATTTCATGGTCAAGATTATCGAGCACTAAAGGAATTGATGATGGTGTTTCATAGTAAGCCAATACCATATGGTATTGATTAACCGTAGTGGCTTTAACCATAGTGATCCGCATCTTGTCCTCTTGAACACCAAGTTGGAGTAGGGTGAAGTATTTTGCGATCGAAAAGTCTTCGCAATCACCGCCATTCACACCAATAAACTCCATCGGCGTTGCCCAATAATTCGAGTCTCCCCATAATTTACTGTCATCCACAAAACGGAATAAATTAAAAAAGTTATTCACCTTCAATAACTTTTCTTTTTCATCTAGCGTACTCGCTTCCGATAACACTTTGAACCAAGCCCTTGCTCGCATTCCAGCACGTTCGCCGTAATGTTTTTCTAGGGTTGAAGTTATCTTCACTTCATCAAGGTTTTGTGTGGGGGCCGCATATAGGCAACATATGCCTAGGGCTGACGCTATTAGGCTAAAGCGGCAGACTCGCAATAATGAATCTTTATAATCAAGTCTGCCGTTCATAACCTAATGTGTTAGTCCTTTATTTTGAGTTGTCATCGACCGAGTAAATTGTCCATTTCATGTCTGCTGCCGTATCATCACCAGTGACTTCTGCAACAACACGACGGTTACGAATTTCTGCTTCCGGCGTCTGTTCTAAAACAATTGGGCGGCTAGAACCATATCCAATAGCAGTTAATCGACTTCTATCAATACTAAAGCGTTCAGCCAGTACAGCGGTGACAGCATTTGCACGTTCTTGAGATAATACTGTATTTCGTTCATCGGTTCCTGTGCGACTCGTGTGACCTTCGATAGTCACTTTGGTCGTTGGATACTGACGTAGAAAAATAGCCACCTCTTCAATTTGAGGATAGTACTCAGGCGCAATATAAGCAGAGTCATTCGGGAATAAAATATTTATTTCCTTTCGCTCGTTAATCGCTTTTATTTTGCCACAGCCATAGTTATCAATACCTGCCCCTTGGGCTGTGTCGTTGCAGCGTTCACGGGCTTCAATGACACCATCGCTATCTTTATCAGATAGATCATAGGTTTGAGTTGTGACCATTTCGTCAATATTAACCGTATCGCGCATCGAACAACCAGCTAAAAGAGTGACACTTAGAAAAAATGTGAGAGTTTTCATTTGTTAGCTCCTCCTTCATAATTGCGCTCTCCGCGCCACGCATCAGGTCTAGTGACTTTAAGTGAGTCTAATAATCGTCCTGTAGAATTGAGCACGCGATACTTAGCAATAACTTCATCATATTCAGCTTGTAAGTAGTCTTTACGCGCCTCGAAGAGTTCATTTTCGGTATCTAATAAGTCGAGTAAACTGCGTTGGCCTAAGTTGAACTGCTGTGCATAGGCTGTTTGAGTATCCTTTGCGGCCACGACATGATCGCGAATATATTGTTTTTGCGGCGCTAGCATTTCAAATGCGTTCCAAGCTAGGTTTACCCCTTCAACAACTTCACGTTGGGCGCGTTGGCGGATTTCTTTCGCTTCACCCAACTTGTAAGCAGTTTCTTTTTCACGGGCAAGATCTTTACCCCCCGCAAATAAGTTGTATCTCACCCTCACCATGGCGACGAGATCGTTACTATGGCCACCCACATCACTGCGGAAAGCTCCAGCACCTGATATTCCATCTTCGCCGCTAATATCGTTATTCCAGTTACCATTCAGTTCTAAAGAAACCTGAGGGTAGTAATTGGATTGTACTGAAGAGCGTTCATTTTCAGCGGCACTAATATCGTTTGCTGCAGATTTGAGTATGGGGTGATTCTCTTGCGCAACAATAATGCCAGAGCTAAGATCCTTTGGCAGCATGTCTGCATCTGGCACTGGTAATATTAAGTCTGCTGGTGCCGCCGCTACAATTTTGACGTACTGTGCTTTTGCATCAAGTAAATTGTTGCGAGCAGAAATAACGTTAGCATTAGCACGCGCCAAACGTCCCGAGATTTGGGAGAGATCTGCGATTGAGCCTAAACCTGAGTCAGTACGTTGTTTAATCTGGTCATAAATTTCTTTATGGCTGTTAAGGTTTTTCTCGGCTAATTTTAACACTTCATCGGTGCGTAAATAGTTGAGATAGACTTTACTGACATCGAGTGCCATATCTTCAGCTGCAGCAAGCAGTGCCCATTGGTCTGCGCTAGCTTCAAAGCTATAACGATCAACTTCACTGCTGGTGTAGAAACCATCGAAAAGCATTTGTTTTATGCTAACACCAAACTCTCCGGGATTTAATTCAGCCACCCCTTTGCTATCGACTTCGCCGATATTGGGTCGTCTACGTGTCGATACGCTGTCGGTTTGTTCGTAACCGTAGCCACCATTGACATCAATAGTTGGCATATAGCCTGCTATCGCTTGATTAACTTGTTCTTCTCGCGCCTTAAAGCGGTTGAAGGCCACTCGTAAATCTGGGTTTGTATCTAGCGTATGTGCAACGGCTTGTTCTAACGTCTGACTTTGAGCCGATAAAGGTAACAGGATTAATGACAGCACTATGGCTATCTTTGAACATTGAAATTGTCGTATTGCTGAAGTCTTCATGACCAACCTCCCGGTTTATAAAAAAAAGGCTTAGTGCTCTCTGAGCGCTGTGTCCTTAGCCCTTAAAATTGGATTTAAAATGTACTCAAGTATGGATCTTTGCCCCGTGATAACGTCAACTGAAGTTAACATTCCCGGAATAATTGGCATCTGTGTGCCATCGTTTTTGGTTAAACTAGATTCTGCAGTTCTAACTCTGATGAGATAGTAGCTATTGCCTTCTTCATCTTGAGAAGTGTCGGCACTAATATGTTCGACAGTTCCTTTAAGGCCGCCATAGCGGGTAAAATCATAGGCGGTAATTTTTACTACGGCGGGTAATCCTGGATGTAAGAAAGCGATATCTTTAGGCAAGATTTTAGTTTCTATCAGCAGTTGATCTTCCGACGGAACTATCTCGATAATATCGATCCCAGGTTGCACTACACCACCCAGTGTATTGATATGCGTGGTTTTAATGGTGCCATTAACAGGGGAGGTGATAATCGCCTTACTGACTTTATCTTGCGCGCCAACTTGTGCTTCATTCATGCGAGAGAGGCGGGTTTGAGTTTCATTGAGCTGCGCGCGTAGCTCTGCAGCGTAAACAAATACGGCTTCACGGCGTTTTAAGATAGCCTCATCTAATGCAGCTTTTACTTTAGGGCGGAGTAAACGCATTGAATTCAATTCACCTTGCAAGTCGTTTACCGTGCGTTCGAGTTTGAGTAACTCAACTTCAGGAACAATACCTTTTTTGGCTAAAGGTCGAGTGAGTTCAAGCTCGCGGGAGATTAGCTGCATGCTCGTCGTTAATGTCGTTGTTTTAGAGGCGAGATCATCAATTTCTTGCTGTCTTTGTTGAATTTGACGTACGAGGATCTCAAGTTGGTTACTTAAGTTATCTAAGCGTCCGTTGTATTCCTCTTGTTGTCTTTTCACTAAGGCGGGTTCCGCAGCAATGATAGCTTCAGGGAATATCAATGCTTCTTTAGTAATTAGCACTTGTTCACGCCAATCAGAGGTCATGTCTGATATTAGAATGCTGTCGAGTTCGGCGCGCATGCGGATAGCATTGGTTTTTAAGCCATAAACTTCTTGCTCTTGTTGAGCAAAGTCGGAGCGAAAGCGGGTATCATCAATACGCACTAAAGGCTGCCCTTTTGTGACTATCTCACCTTCTTGAACGTAGAGTTCTTGCATTATGCCGCCATCTAGACTTTGGATCACTTGAACTTGCGATGAAGGAATCACTTTTCCCGTTCCAGTAGTAACCTTATCTAATTGAGCAAACCCCGCCCACAGTAAAAAACACACTACCATAGCAGCAAGTGCCCATATGATTAATCTGTGTCCGCTGGGAGCGTCTGTCATCATGGCGCCATAGACATCATCAACCATATCTAAGTCGTTTGTTGTTAAATGTTTACTCATCTTTTAGCCTCTCCGTTCATTAGGCCAAAATTGAGTTTTTCTAGCACTTCTGCTTTAGGTCCATCGGCAACCACATGGCCGCGTTCAAGTACAATAATGCGGTCGACGAGTTGCAATAAATGCATCTTGTGGGTAATAAGAATTAACGTTCTATCTTTGCTGACATTTTGCATTGAACGAATAAATTGTTGTTCAGCGCGAGCATCTAAACTCGCCGTAGGTTCATCCATCAGTAACACTGGGGGATCATTCAGTGTGGCGCGAGCAAGGGCGACAGTTTGTCTTTGCCCGCGACTGAGTGACATGCCGCCTTCGCCGACCTGTTGGTCTAGGCCTTCTGCTTCTAGGTTGGTGAATTGACTCACACCAGAAAGCTGTACCGCGCGGATGAGTTGATGTTCAGTGACTTGACGTGTACCAAATAAAATATTGTCGCGAATAGAACCATGGAATAGGGTGACATCTTGGGGTAAGTAGCCAAAATTACGACGTAAATCACTCGGATGAATCTGTGCTGAGTCTAAACCGTCGTAGCGCAAGCTTCCTGCCGTGGGTTGAAATAGCCCGACCAGTAGCTTAGCGAGCGTACTTTTACCTGAACCATTTCGACCGATAATGGCAATGCGTTCGCCAGGATTAATCGTCAGCGACATCGGATGCAACACAGGCTTTTCAGAACCTGGATAACTAAAACCGACATGATCAGCATTGATCTTGCCTATGAGTCTTTGTTTGCTAACTAAATGCCCTTTATTTTCAAACTCATCTTCTTGAGTCATGATTTCATTCAGTTGGCGTAGTGCACTGGCTGTGTGGTTTGCTCTCGTCATCAGGCCTGCAAGTTGTGCCATCGGTGAAATGGCACGGCTCGATAGCATGACCGCAGCAATAATTCCGCCCATAGATATCGCATTATCAGCCACACGATAAACGCCCAAAATCACCACGCAGACAACGGTAAATTGCACCGTAAAGTTCGCTACGTTCGATACAGAGTTGGAGAGCTTTTTTGACCTTAATTGCCAGTTTGCACTGTGGCCTATCATCTGTTGCCAGCTTTTTTGCACAATTCCTTCAGCACCATTAGCTTTAATTGACTCTAGCGCTGATAAGCTCTCAATTAAATGCCCATGTTTTAAGCTTGAAAATTTATTGCCTTCTTCGATTGCCGCTTTGAGTTTAGGTTGAATATAAAGCGTGAAGCCAATAATAATGATGCCGCCAATGACTGGAACTATAGCGAGATCACCAGCGACAATAAAAATAATAATTAAGAAAAATATCGCGAAGGGGAGATCGACTAAAGTAGTGATCGTTGCCGAAGTTAAAATTTCACGAATGTTATCGAATTCACCTAACTGTTTCGCCATGCCGCCGATACTAGGAGAACGTTTTTCTAGGGGAATACCTATCGCTTTAGCAAAAAGTCGCGAAGACACAATAATATCTACTTTTTTTCCTGCAACATCGATGAGGTAACTTCTAAGTTGCCGCATGATAAGATCGAACATATAAGCAATCGCCGCACCAATCGCTAAAACCCAAAGGGATTCAAAGGCGAGGTTTGGGACGACTTTGTCATACACATTCATAATAAATAACGGTGAAACTAAGGCGAATAAATTCACCAATACAGAAGCGATTAATGCATCACGATAAATGGGTGCTGAATCTTTGAGGGTTTGGACTAACCAGTGGGTTTTATTATCGTGTAGATAAACATCGAAGCCCATGTCGCCACGGTATTCTTGTTTGACTAAGAATAAATACCCCACATATAAGGCTTCGAGCGACTCAATTGTCAGTGTCTCTTCACCGCCCGTCTCGGGTAATTGAATAATTGCTTTATCTGATGCAACATCAAGTTCTCGCAATATACAGGCTTTTTTGTCTTTTAATAATAAAATACAGGGGAGCAATATAGGTGATACTTCGTTTAATCCTTTTCGAGATAGCTTAGCCGCTAGACCCGCTCTTGAAGCCGCCTGAGGTAATAAGTCAGGTGATAATACGGTACCTGACAAGGGTAAACCTGCCGCAAGCGAATCGCTCGAGCACGGATTGCCAAAATGCTCAGTGAGTAACACTAAACAATCCAGCAAAGGATCCACTAACACTCTTTGTGAGGCTGAAATGGTCCATTGATCAATTTTTTCAGAAGCTGCAGCAGACACCTAATTACTTATCCTTTGGATTTTTATATGGTTATGGCAAGTATCGGTCATGATGGCCTATATTTCTATAGGCCATCTGAACTGATTTTATTTAAGGGATCACATTGCCATTGGTATTAGGATCATCAGTAAATCTAGTTAATCCCTGCGGTGTTTCTGGATTTACAGGCTGGGTATCGATAATTAATGGACCATTACCATTGGTACCCAGTAGACCATTAATCACTCCGGCATCATTTGTTGCGCTATAAGTGGTGAATAAATTCACGCCATCAAGAATGATGTGCTGTTCATATACACCATCAAGATTGGCATCAATATCGATGACGGTAGAGCCAGTGTTGTCTAAGCTAAAGTTTAAGTAACTGTCCAAATTATTTGCCGATTCGCCTTGGAGTAAGTCACTCAGGTCTAACTTATCTTCTGTGACTTTAAAGTCCATAATGTGGTCAGTGCCAAACTCCGCATATCGCCAGACGAAGGTATCAGCGCCGCTATCACCACGAAGGACATCATCACCAAGGCCACCGATGAGAGTATCGTTGCCCTCTCCACCACGGAGTGCATCGTTGTGGCTACCACCATCAATATAATCATTACCTGTATGACCATAGAGAATGTCAGAGCCAGATTGACCATAAATTCGGTCATCACCGCTGCCACCATTTACAATATCCGCTTTATGCGAAGCGACATCATTAGCCAATAATAGGCCGTTACTATCAACCATTCTGTTAGCGCCAGTTAATTCACCTGTCATAATATGGTGATTTAGGAGCGTATTGACTGATAACTCAAGTGCATCATCTGAACCATATCCAGTCGAGCCTGTTCTACCCGCATAGATAACATCGTTGCCTTTGCCTGTTTCAATATGATCATTACCATCGCCGCCATTAACGAATTGAGCATCCGTAGTGCTATAGCTCTTATTGTTAGCTCCTGAAGCAACAACCTCTTTTTCGTTACTGTTTGTGATGATACCGCTTTGGCCCCCCCCAAAACTGACGTTCAATATTTTTTGATTTGGGTTATTAGCACTTTCTCCACCATCAACAATCATACTATCATTCAGGCTAGAGCCTTGAGTGGTAATAAGGTTGGCGTCCGCAATATTAATACCATCGCTATTGACGGGATTAACGTTGATTTTCAAGGTTGCACTGGATACATCACCATCACTATCTCGAATGGTATAAGTGAAGGTTTCTAACGCTCCTGCTGCTGGTAATTGGCTTGCATTTGCTGTGAGTTGGTACTTATAGGTACCATCTGCATTTAGTACCAGAGTGCCATATAAGCCCGTTATGGTTGAACCTACTTGCCCAGATACACCGCCTGTATTGGTAAGATCGCCCTTGGCCACCCCAATAATGGTCAATGGACCATCAGCTCCAACTACATCGTTTGTCAACACATTACCGTCAGTGTTTGGTAAGGTATACCCATTACCGGCAACCATACGTACAACCAGTTGGTAACTTGTCGCAGCATCTTCATTCGTGTAGATAGATGTGACAATGTTGCCATTAGTGTCTTTAAATCCAATAACTTGCATTGTGTATACTTGACCTTCATAGTTGAAGGTCACACTAGTTTGCCCTACAGTGACAATATCGCGTGAAGCAATTGGGTCGTTCGTATTAGGTGTTTCGTTATGATTGAAGTTAAGTGTTAAGGTTACAGGTGTGGTTACTCCGTATGCATCTGTGACGTTAAAGGTCACTTGCATTGTGGCTGCAGTAATAGATGTACCTGATGTAATTGAATAATTGTAGTGGGTAAATGTACCCAAAACGATATCCTGGTTGAGCGATAGCGAGCCCTGTAAAGCTGCATCGTTATCCAAAAAGCCATAGCCTGATTGGCTTCCATACCAACTAGATGGGTCACCCCAACGAATCTGATCTAGGCCTGTATCGTTATCTGGACCATCATATTTAGTGATATTTGTACCACCAGTAGTACCTTGCCAATTAGCAACAACTCCAGAAAACTTAAATGAGTCAACAACAACATCCAGTTGGTCTGTATCATTTTTTGCAATATCCACATCATCAGCAACATTAACAGTGACAGTGGAATGTGCTGTATTACCCGCACCATCGATAGCAACAACTTTAATTCCATTTACCGTAAGATTATCCACATTTACGCTGTGGGGTAAATTAGTGAGTAATTCTGCGGTAACTGTGACATCTCCCTGTTCTCCTGCATTAATACGATCCCAATCTAAAGTTAAGCGAAGTGCTTCGCGTCCATAAACGGTACCGATTAATTGACCTGCAGCATTTATCACCCAATGAATTTGAGCATTAATACCAGTTACGGAAATACTACTAAAATCACCAAATTGGAAGCTACCAATGGAGTTGCTACCGGACTTAAAGCTGAGTGTTTGTACGCTCATATCAGGGGCGCCAGCCTGCAAGTCTGCTTCGTTAAGGCTTGCAATAGCGTTAGTGGTTAGAGCAACAGGTGCGATTGGGGTTGTATTGGGTGCTTCAAGATGGACGTTAAATCTGCCAGTATTAGTATCACCATCACTATCTGTGACTGTTACATCAAAATGTAAATCGACATTTTGAGTGGAGCTCACAATTGTCTGTGCAGTTGTGCCAGTAAATTGGAAGTTTGTCCCTGCTAAAGCTGATAATTCAATATAACCAATCGAACCTAAGTTCTGGATGACTTGGCCGCTGGTAATATTTCCTTCACCTAGCAGATTACCTTGTTCATCATAGGCTTTAAAATGAATTGATGTCGCGCCTGTAAAATTAAAACTCGCAGTCGCAGCATCTTCAGAGTAATTAACAATTAAAACTTCGTTACCACTAACACTTGGATTGTCAACTCCAAAGCCGTTGTTGGTGCCATTGACACGGCCAAGATCACCATTTTGATCTCGGGCGGTCAGTGTGAATGCAATATTCTCCCCTGATGGGATTTTAGAAATATCGTTATAGACACCATAGCCACTCGCTGAGTTATTGCTCGTGACGTAGACAGCATCACCGATACCGCCCTGTCCACCAACTAAGCCTGCGATTTGGATAGTCGAAAGTTCATCAATGCTTTGATTGATATCGAAAGTGTACTCATTGCTATTAGAATTAGTCGTTAATGTAAATATTAACGTTTGGTTGGCTGCTCCTGTATAGGCAGAGGCTGTACCATTGGTATCTGTATATGCAATAAGCACATTTGGATTAGCTGGATCAACGTAGTAAAAGACAGTTAATCCATCGGCCGTAATACCGGAGTTAGCGAATGTAACCGTTGTTCCATTCCATCCCGTAATATTCGTTGTAAGGCTTATGCTGTAATTATCATCAAGGGTATGATCATTACCATCGGCTCCAATAATATTGAGGGCGCCTACTATGTTGTCAGCAGTAGAGCTATTTACTCCAGAGGTACTTACAGGGTCGATGGAGATTAGATCGTCATTAATAACTATGCTTAAATTACCAGTCAAAACGCTACCATCGGCGCTAACAGCTTCAATAATAATACCATTGATCAGTGAATTTAGATTTGTGCCATCGAGAGCATTCAAGTGTTTTATGTTATCGAGAAGTTCAACATTAATTGTGACATCACCCGCTGTACCAGCAGCAATTGAGCCGCCGCTGAGGGTTAATTGAATCACGTCAATACTATCTATCGAACCTATTAGCGCGCCATTTGCGGCAATGGCCCACACTATGCTTACACCAGCAGCAAGGTTGGTCGCAGCGTTAATGGTGGACTCATTAAAACGGAACTGTGTCAGTGCTTGGTTTCCTGCGGTAAAACTAATTGTACTTGAGACAACATTAGGAATATTGTCACGAAGATCACTTTCATTAACAACGATTTGGCGATTATCAGGCAGATAAACAGCTGCACTGTCAGAGCCGGAAGGAGAAGTATTTCCGGCAAAGTTTGTTTGGGTGGCGGTTACTGTAATGTTTTGGCCTGCCGCAGGTGTGCTTTCGGTCCAACTGATGACACCATTACTATAACTAAAACCTGTTGCTGGAGAACCATTTGCAAGTTGCAGTTCACCGTTGACCAGTTTGAGTTCGACATTGGTTGTTACACCACTGTTTGTAATAGTGAGTTTGACATAGCCTCCAGCAGCAAAATCCGCAGCATCAATTTCGACTTGTATTTGAACGTCGTCATTTCCTACTTCAGTAGGACTTAAATACGAGTCATTATTAGTGTCATCGATAATGGTCACTTCTGGTGCAGAAGGTGGCGCTATGTATAACTGCGGAATAACCGAGAAAGAACCGTCGGTGTAGTCACCATCACGATCTGTTGCTCTTACTGTGAAATCAATATCGCCATCAGAAGGTTGGAGCATTTCTTGGTATTGGAAAAACTCCCAAGTGCCTGTTCCAGGTGTAAATTCTAATCTAAATACTAATTCACCATTTTCATCTATACCAGTAAGCGTATTTGCATTTTGAGTAATGGTAATTGTGCTGCCTGATGCTGTAAGCAAATTGTTTTCTGTACTGCCAGTCAACGTTAATGAGCCTTTACCATCAGCCCCCCACTCTGGGCTGATTACTCCCGTAGCAAAAGCGATTGCTGGAGGGGTTGGTGAACCAGTAAATTCAATTGCCGTTATTGTAAAATCACTATTATCGTTGCTGTGAGGCCCTTGACCATTATCTAGCGCCTTGATAACCATGGTATCAAATCCGCCTTGTAAGACTTGGAAATTAGCAGCATAGTCACCACTATTAGCGTCAGAGCTAAATGTTTGAGTGGCAATAAGCTGACCATCACGCCAGAACTCAACAATTCCTACTTCTAGCTCGCCGCCAAACATATGGGAAAACTGGATATTCACGCCGTAGGCAACAGTACCTGGATCGAGAGTAATGATGATTTCTTCAGATGCAGAACTTCCATCTGCAAATTTACGGAAATCGACTTCGTTCGCGAGATTATGATAAGGAGCCCCTACACTGCTAACTCCTATCCCGTTACCACTTCCATAAATTGCGGCATCAATTAAATTAGAGTTTGTTGAAGAGGTAAATCCTCTGGCTGTGATCGTAAAACCATCAAAATCAAGAAGATTGTTGTTGCCACTATAGCCAGTTAGAGAGAATAGACCGACTAAAGTATCAGGAATATCTATATTCGTTACTTCGACAGGGCTAATAGATGCGATTTCAGGTGCGTCATCTTCAACCGTAACACTAAAGCTACCTGTAGAGGTGCCACCATGATTATCATTAACAGTAATACCTATATCGAATGTAATAGTATCTTCAGATGTAGTGTCTGAATGATCAAGTGGTGCCTTTAAAGTCACATCATAGGTCCAATTGGAATCATCAGAAGTTGGAGCGGTTAGAACTACAGCCATAACTTCAACATAGGAAGAGCCGCCAATAACACCTGTGTAGCCTATTAGTGTTTGTGTATTCGCATCCCAGAGCCAATTTACAGCTTGTCCGCCTGACATTAATTCTGTTGGGCCAGAAAGTGAAACGCTTAAAGAGTCACCATCAACATCATTAATATTTATTGTGCCTCTAGCAGAAACATCATCTGTAGTATCAGAATTACCAATAACATCAATTATACCGTTAAGTAGCCCCTCTTCAGATACCGTAGCATTTGATACGGAATTTATTACTGGATAGTCGTTCGCGCCGACAATGGTGATGGTCACGGTGTGGCTGGCGGTGCCATCGGCACTGGTGACCGTGATGTCACGGGTCAGGGTTTCACCCGCCTTGAGTGACTGCACGTCGCTGTGGCTGTTGTTTAAGGTGTAGGTCCAGTTACCGTCGGCATCAATGCTGAAGAAACCGTAGTTGCCATCGGCAACATTGGTTTGCACTTGAAATATCGCTTCGCCGTTGTCGACGTCGGTGACGGTTAAGGTGCCGGCCACCGTTTGTACTGTGCCTGGCAGGGTGTCGGAATCGCCGTCTTCGGTGACGGTGCCRGCATCGCTGTCGCCGTTACCGACCGTGATGTCAGCGGGATCGTCGACAGGATTAACATTAATGGTTAATGTGGCGGTTGAGCCTGTGTTAGTGGTGTAGGTAATGACAGGTACTTGGCCATTCCAGTTTTCATTTGGTGTGAAAGTGTAAGAGCCATCGGTATTGATGACTAAGCTGCCGCCTTCTAGGGAAACGGTGGTGCCGGCGGTAACTGTATCGCCGTTCACGGTGAAGCTAACGACTGATAAAGTGTTATCCACATCGCTGTCATTGGTGATCACGTTACCGGTGGCAACGGTATCTTCATCAATGGTATTGGTGTCGTTGGCTAACACAGACGCATCATCAACCGGGGTCACATTAATGGTTAATGTGGCTGTTGAGCCCGTGTTAGTGGTGTAGGTGATGACTGGTACTTGGCCATTCCAGTTTGCATTCGGCGTGAAGGTGTAAGAACCATCGGCATTAATGACTAAGCTGCCGCCTTCTAAGGCGACCGTGGTGCCGGCGGTAACTGTATCGCCGTTCACGGTGAAGCTAACGACTGATAAAGTGTTATCCACATCGCTGTCATTGGTGAGCACGTTACCAGTGGCAACGGTATCTTCATCAACGGTATTAGTATCGTTGGCTAACGCAGAGGCATCATCAACAGGGGTAACATTAATGGTTAATGTGGCCGTTGAACCCGTGTTAGTGGTGTAGGTGATGACTGGTACTTGGCCATTCCAGTTTTCATTCGGCGTGAAGGTGTAAGAACCATCGATATTTAAAATTAAAACACCACCTTCGAGAGTCACTTCTGTGCCTGCTGCGTAGGTGGTACCGCTGATTTCGAAGCTCACAACACTTAGAGTGGAATCCACATCAGTGTCGTTATCGAGCACATTGCCAGTCGCTACAGTATCTTCATTGGAAGTGTTGCTGTCATTAGCAAGTGCTGAAGGTGAGTCTGCTGCAATGGTGAATTGTGGAATATTAACCGTCGTTCCAGTCAGTGCTTGGCCGCTTGTTGAGTAGCCTGAAGCTGCAATGGTTTCTGTGCCGCTACGGGCTAGAGTGACATAGCCCGAGTTACCATCACTGCCTGGTGTGTTGCCTGCTGCGGTTTCTGGTAGGTTCTGAGTTGGGTCTTCACCGGATGCAATAAGATCTTGTAATGCTTGAATTTCATCTAGGGCTGCTTCGTTAGCCGTGCCAGAGGCTGCTGCAGTAGTTTCGCTGGGCGCGACTTCATTTGATAGCTTAGTGCCATCATCGAAGGTAATTTCATAGGTTGCGTTTTCGCCAATATGGAGCACAGCACCTTTAGGGAGTTGTTCGCCATCCTTAGCGGGTTGATTTGAACCATCAACTTCGACATTGATTTGCCCTTTTACTAACTTAAGCAAACCTTTCTTTGATGTAATTACCGATCCCATAGTAAGCTCCCAACAGCCAAAGTGTGTTAATCCATAGACGCACAAGTCCAACAAATATGTCGCACTGTGATACAAGTGGTGGAATTTTAGCTAACGAAACGACTTAAGTCAACTTTTTGACGCGCTTGTGTTGCCTGCTCTTATGCGGTTTTACGGATCTTAATGCGCAAAAGTGACAATTTTTAGACCTATAACTAGATGTAGTAGCTATATCTATAAAAAGGGCCGTATTTAGTACTTTTTAACTCTAAGATTAAGCATAGTTATAAGAAATTAATCTGGATTGGGAGAGTGGTTTTTACGGAAAAGAAGCGACACGATCTAGTTTTTAACATTTTTGGCAAGTTAAGTGGGTTTTAATATGCCAGCATTGGCAAGTGCCGTGATCTTTCGTTACTCAAATCACGGCGACTAGGTTGCAGGCATTGTAGAACTACAGATTAACCGCCTGACGATAACTTTGATTTGCGTTACCTTGTTCACCTAACTGTTCTTGAATCCGTGCAAGCGCCAACCAAGAGGCTTTTGTGGGTTCGAGTCGGCAAACATTTTGCCAGCAGGTTCTGGCTTCTTTCATATCCCGTGTTTGCTGATAAAGTTTAGCTAAGCACATCTGGTAGTCGGCATTATTCTCATGGGTGATTTCATGCTTGAGTAACTGCTTACGGATTTCTGTATCTTGGGCTGTCGTTATTTCTGGAATGACTTCTAAAAGTGCAGATTCAGGAGCAGTGCGTAATTTTTTCGAGAGTAGCTTCAGCGCTTGCTCTTTGCGATTAAAGCGGCATAAACCCACAGCATAAATCGCCAAAAACTCAGACTGATTGCGCTCACTGCGAGATAACCACTGCCAGCATTGTTCTAAGGCTTCTTCGCCTTTAATGGTTGCGGCTTTGAGTAAAGCGCAGTGAGTGATTACATTGAGTTCATTTAGCTGGGGGTCATCTAGGATCTGGCGCTTCTTCAAAATAGGTAACAATAGCTTGAGCGCATCCCAATCCTCTTGTGCTCGATATAACTCGAGGGCGAGTTTGAGTACCGGTGCTTTGCTCTTACTTGTGGGGGCTAATTTATCGAGCTCGGCGCGGGCTAAAGCTAACTCTCCTTGTTTTAACAGATATCGAGTACGCGTGGTTGCGACGGCATTCGCGGCCAGCGGTTGTGTTGCAGCACGGTCAAGATATTGATCACGCTCTGCTATTTTCTGTTGATATTGGGCAGCACGAGCTGCTGCAAGTAAATTAAGTGCAGGGAGTTCGCCATTATCGGCGCCTTTTATCATAGCGCGTTCCGCTGCTGGCCAATCTTCTTCTGCCAGAGCCAGTGCACCCATTAAGGTATGCTTTTTCGCGGAGCGACGGCGCCAGTGGCGAGGAATAAAGCGGCTACGCAGCATGAGATTAATAGCGCTAATCACCAACCATTCTAGTACTTGGAACATGGCATAAAATACAATTAAGGCAATGATCCCAAAGACTAAACTGGTCTCAATCTGGTAGTCACCTGCCGCAATGTATACATAACCTGTGTTGCCCACCAACCAAGGGCTAATGCAGAGCCCTATTAGTATTATCCCTAAGAAAATTAATATCTTGATCATAATGGCACATCCTCTGATGAGGTCAGCTCACCATAGCTTGTCAGCTGTAATAGCAGAGGTTTTGCGGCAAAGGATTTCAGAGTAATAGGATCAAGTTCTAATGTCGCCAATTTATCGATTTTGGCGATGGCTTCAGCAGTGCTGTGATCTTGAGTATCAAAATAGGTTTGAATCCACTTACGCACCATCATTAATGATTGGTGATAAGCGGCTCTGTCGTAGCGGTATAACGCAAGTTGAGATTGCAGCAGTTTATGACGAATGTTTTCAACCAGATACCACTGTTGCTCAGGAGCAAGTAAAGCGGGTGCATCGGCGGTTCTATGGCGTATGGTGATAAAGTCTTGGGTTAACGCTTTCCACGTCTTCCCTAAGTTGCTCTGCCAGTCATTTAAATCGCCAGTAATGTTTGTATCTTCAGGGGCATCGGTTTCTGCATCAGTGCGATTAAGTGGTAGTTTATCGAGTTGCTCAATTAAGGCATCGAGGGCTAATACACTACCATCAATATCTGTGGTTTTAATACTTGCAGTCGCGGCGATATCTTTTGCCAGAGCCTTACGAATAGGTAGCAAAGCGGGATTGTTCATGGCGGCGATGGTTTCATCCGCCGACTTTAATAGATCGGTGGCGGTGCGGGGATCTTTTTCTAACCAAAGTTTACGGCCCGCCATGTTTACTAGATATTCGGCTTCTGACGCCATCCAATGCGTTGGGCTGCGTTGGGCAAGTTTATTGATCCTGTCCTGCAGTTGATTTTGGTCTTCTGCCAATTTTGTTAATTCTTGATAGGTCTTAGCATCATTCAGTTGTTGCTGTTCAAGCTGGCCAATACGTTGGTTGGGTTGTAGCAGGGCTTGCTGTAATTGGTCCTGCAGGGCGATATTTTTCGCATCCTGCGCCAGCAGTTGCTGTTGCATCTGTTGGTACAGCATAAAACCACCGCCAAGGGTGCAAGCGGTTAAACCCAGCGCTAATAACACCCCAAAGCGAATCGCCCACGAGCTTCTATTGGATGCTGGCGTTTGACTCGGCGTGCTTGAAGGTGTGGCTTTGGCTGTTTGGGATTCAGAAGATGGCGCTGAAGTTACGGGCGTGTCATCAGTCGTTATTGATGGTTCAATAATAGAGGTAGCCTGTAATTCAGGGCTCTTTGCGTCGTGCTTGTTGTTATCCATTTAACAGTCCTTGAAAACATGCTACTGCCGAAATTCGAGTTAAATCGGGCTAAATAGCGCTTAGAGTTTAAGGGCGTTTAGCACGGCTTTGCTGTTGGCGGCATTGGCATTGGTGACTTGGGTTATACCAAAGGCGTGAGCTTGAGCTTCTACTCGGTTACTTGGGACTATGATATGACATGAGCGCAGCCATGCAAATAACTCTTTTGGCACTAGATTAATCAGGTTATCCAGTACTTCACCGCTGGTGACGACAATAGTGTCGATGCCAAACTCTTGCCATTGTTGTGCGATCTGTTGTCCATTGAGTGGTGGACAAGCCCGTTGATATACTTCCCAATAGCGCACTGTTGCCCCGCGCTCAGCCAGTCGTTCAGCTAAGGCTTCACGGCCACCAACGCCACGTATGATCGTAATCTGCTTACCTTTAATATCTTGCAAAGGCGCGAGCGTGAGTAGACCTTCGGTCTGCTGACAATCATCTGGGGCTTCGAGGGCTTCAATGCCGAGCTGATTTAATGCTTCCCAAGTCGCATGACCTACGGCGAAATATTGAGCTTGAGGCCAGCCTTTTATTCGAGAATGAGCGGTTGTTAAGGCATAGTCGGCAAAGCTGACTGCATTAGCGCTGATACAGATAATCATATCGGCGTGTGCCAGTGGGTGCGAGTTATTCGTTGTGATGGGCGGCGTTGCTTCGACACACAGCAGAGGTGTAACCCAATGGCTAATGCCTTGTTGATTCAAGGCATCGATCATGGACTGATTGCGCCCTTCTGGGCGCGTCAGTAAGACTTTCATTGACTTAGGCTTTAGCGTAAACAGCGTCGAGTATGCTTTTTGCGCCTTTGCTCAATAGCTCTTCTGCAAGGGCAACCCCTAATTGCGTGGCGTCGGTTTTTGGACCTGTGATCACGCCTTCGATGATTTCACTACCATCAGGGTTACCGACTAGGCCGCGTAATGTCATCTCATCACCATTGATTTCGGCAAATGCGCCAATCGGCACTTGGCATCCACCTTCTAGGCGCGTGTTCATCGCGCGCTCGGCAATCACACGGTAGCGCGTTTCTAAATGTTCTAATGGTGCCAGTAGGGCCTTAACGCGTGCGTCGTTGGTGCGACATTCGATACCCACAGCGCCTTGGCCGTTGGCGGGCAAGGATTCTTCGGCAGAGATAAAGCTAGCAATCCGCTCAGATAATTTCAGGCGAATTAAGCCAGCAGCGGCAAGAATAATGGCATCGTATTCGCCGTTATCAAGTTTAGCTAAACGAGTGCCTACGTTACCGCGTAAATCTTTGATAATAAGGTCAGGGCGTGATGCGCGCAGTTGGCATTGACGACGTAGGCTCGAGGTGCCCACAGTTGCGCCTAATGGTAATTCACTGATCGTTTTATATAAATTTGATACAAAGGCATCGCGGGGATCTTCACGCTCGCAAATAACTTCAAGGCCTAAGCCTTCTGGGAAGTCGACTGGCACGTCTTTCATTGAGTGCACCGCGATATCGGCAAGATCGTCTAACATGGCGACTTCAAGCTCTTTGACGAACAAACCTTTACCGCCCACTTTGGCTAGCGGCGTATCTAAGATAACGTCGCCCTTAGTGCTCATTGGCAGCAATTCCACCACAATACCGGGGTGAATGCGTTCTAATTCGGCTTTAACAAATTCAGCTTGCCACATGGCCAGCGGACTCTTGCGGGTTGCGATACGTATGCGGTTCTCAGACATGCCTAGTTTCCATCAAAGATCTTAGTTGCGCCAATGCTAACATTGGCAAATCGTTTATGTAAGGAAGCCGTATCGATTCTTTGAAGTTGGCGATGTTCTAGATACCGTGAAAGCGTGACGGGCTTCACGTTTAGTTGCTCGAGTTTGTAAAAGTGTTAACATGAGCACATTTCCCATAAGTGCTTAAGTGTTGTGTTTTTGAATGGATCGGCAAATACAGTTTCCTGATATAGCAGAAAGACTTAATAAGGTACGTATTGCACGCGCCTTAGCTTTGCTATCGCCGCTACAAAAACACTTATTCCATTTGATCCCTTTTTTAATTCACCAGAACGGTGTTCAGTATCCTGGCTATCATGCCGCCAATACGCCCTGTGGAATCAACGAGTATCAGGTTGGTGAGACTGAGTCCCAGGCCTGCGATGTGTTCTCTCTGCCTTTTACTACTCAAGAAGCGGATATCAATGCCTTTGAAGGCGTTTATGCGATGGGGAGTACTGGCAGTTTTGGCCAAAATGCCAAGAGCGATGTCGATGTTTGGTTAGTACATAGGGCTGATCTGTGTTCTGAGGATTTGGCGCTAATCAAGATTAAAGCGACTCGATTGACTGCTTGGTTTGCCGAGTATCAGTTTGAGGTGAATTTTTACTTAGTTCATCCGCAGCAGTTTTGTGGCGGTAAAGCCGTTCGCGGATGTCAATCCGCAATGGCCCATGAGCATAGCGGTAGTATGCAGCATTGGCTATTACTTGAAGAGTTTTATCGCAGCCAAATTCGTTTGGCGGGTAAAACAATTGCATGGTGGCCAGACGCTAAACTCAATCCTGCGCTCTTGTCCTTAGGCGATGTACATGAATTACCTGCGAGTGAGTACTTTGGTGCTTCGTTATGGCAGCTCTACAAGGGCTTAGAAAAGCCCCATAAGGCGCTGATTAAAGTATTGCTACTCGAGGCTTATGCCAGTGATTATCCCCATTCAACTCTGCTTTGTGATCACTTATGGCAGAAAACGCTCGCCGGTGATTTTTCGACGTCGAATGATGCCTATTACTCTATCTATGAGATTATCGAAACCTATTTACTTAAGCAGAATGATACTCGCCGACTAGAGATAGTGCGGCGCTGCTTCTATTTAAAATGTGGTGTGCACTTGAGTCGAACCCAAGAGGGCAAAGATTGGCGTTATCCTAAATTGCAAAAGCTGGTGCAGGATTGGCAATGGCCAGATAGTCTGATTAGCACTTTAGACAATTGTGAACATTGGCATAGTGGCCAGCTCAATTGGTTTAACGAGCAACTGAATGAATTGTTATTAGCGAGCTACCAAACCTTATTACGCTTCGCATCGACACATGAGTTAAATGAAGGTTTGCGGATCGAAGATTTGGGAATGCTGACTCGCAAGTTGCATACCTATTTTAGTCAAGATGAAGACCAAATCGCTAAGCTGAATTTACTGTGGAGTGCTTCAGTCGCTGAGTCCGAAGTGACTATGGTCTCAAGCTCCCGCGAGCGCCAATATTATCTGTATCGACAAGGGCCTCAGCCACAAAATTTGTTAGGCGAGTCGGCAATATGTAAGGGAAAAACCCCTTCAGCTTTAATTATTTGGGCATGTTTAAATGGGATCTCGACGCCGAGTACTCAATGGCATGAATATGGTCAGAGTAAGGCAAAGTCGAAACGGCTTACCGAAGCTTCTAAGCGGTTACTGAATTTTATCGACCACGATTGGCGTGTATCTAAACGTGACTTATGTCAGCCATGGCATTTTCGTAAGCTGATTTTCGTGCTCAATCTGGATTGCGATCCCACCATTGAATGGCAAGGACAGGAAATGATGGTCGATGTGATGAATGCGAACGTGTTCTCACTCGGGCGTAAAAAAGCCAATATGCTTGGTGCGTTAGATGCGATTTGCTTGAATAGTTGGGGTGAATGGCAGTGTCATCGCTTCGAAGGCGATACCGCGGTATTGCAAGCTTTAGCCTTTGTGACGCCGGGGCTAAGACGGGCCAGTTTACCTGTGGATATGGATGTGATCAGCTGTTCACAGAAGTTACGCCCACAGCTTAAATTAGCAGTGAAAAATCTACTAAAACAAACTATGCGTTTGTGCCAACAAGTGCAGCAATCCAGCACCTTAGTGCAGCCACTGCAGATAAGTCGTACTCGCTATGGGATCTTTTTTAATCCTTTAGGTATGGCTTATCAGGACTTGAGCGATGCCAAGTCATTTTATCAACAGTTATCCCGCAGTCATCTTGTACTATTGCCGCGGCCTGAATTAGGTGACGATCCCTTTTCGAGTATGCCGAAAGTGGTGCAAAACTATGTGGCTAAAGGCGCGATTCAGTATTTTCTACGCCAACGGGTCGATAACTTGGATGTATTTATCCTCGATGAGGAAAATCAACTAAGCCATTACGTGCAGGCGGGATCAAACATGGCCGAGTTGGTAAATAAAGTGAGCCATCACTATGTGTTCGATGAGCATTATGCTTCACGGGCCCGGTTTAATATTCCGCAATTTTTCCATTTAGTGCGGGTAGCCGGAGAGTTAACGGTAGCGCCTTTCGGTATCGATGTTAGCGATCAAGACACTGAGTTTTAGCTGGTTTTTAACATAAATAATGGGAGCTAAGGCTCCCATTATTGTTTTGCACTATTACGGCTTTGCACTACGGCAGGCTTAGATTAGAAGCTAAGCTTAATGCCGCCTTGGCGCTCGATAGACTCTTGCACGAATGGCATAAATTCGCCGCCATTTCGTCCGTCCATCCATTTACCTTCAACAAAACCAAAGTGATATCCACCAAAGCGTGTGGCGACCCAAATCTCATGCAAAGGTTCTTGCTTGTTGATCACTATCTTAGAGCCATCAACAAATTCTAATTGCAATACGTTGCCACTGGCATCGATATCAAGATCGGCATCTTGCTCATCAATCGCAGTTTCAATCGCATTTTCTATGGCTTGGAACATGTCATCGGCGAGCTGGTGAAATTCTGTATCTGTCATGGCCATGCATTTCTGTCCTTTGCTTTCGTCAAGATGGGTGCGATTATAAGGCCATTAGTCACCAGATGCACAGATGTTGAGAAAAATGAGACTGTTTTTATTGTTATTGCTTGGTAGCCTATTCATTACTGCATGCGGCCAGAAGGGCCCCCTCTATCGATCTCCGGCCACAGAGGTGAATCAGCCTAAAAAGGTTGAGGCGTCTAAACCTGAGCCTGAAGTAGAAGAGATTAAAACCGAAATTCGAGCCATCGAAGTACAAAAAACACAACAATAATAGCAGCTATAACTATCATCACTATCGCAGCGATAAAGCGCAGTAAGGAATCAGACATTGGATCACTTTCTCTACCAACAAAATGCCCTGCACGCCGAAGGCTGTCAGGTCGCCGACTTAGCTCAAACCTATGGTACGCCGCTGTATATCTATTCCCGCGCCACGCTAGAGCGCCATTGGCATGCCTTTAATAACGCCGTGGCAGATCATCCACATTTGATTTGTTATGCGGTTAAAGCTAATTCGAACTTGGCCGTACTGAATGTGTTGGCACGTTTAGGTAGTGGTTTTGATATCGTTTCGGGTGGTGAGTTAGCAAGAGTGATTGAAGCGGGTGGCGATCCCGCTAAAGTGGTGTTCTCTGGCGTGGGTAAAACTGCGGCCGAAATGGAACAGGCACTTAATCTGGGCATTTATTGCTTTAACGTCGAGTCGAGCGCCGAGCTTGAGCTGTTAAATTTGGTCGCAGGTCGTTTAGGTAAAGTGGCGCCAGTTTCCTTGCGAGTCAATCCCGATGTGGATGCGGGTACTCACCCCTATATTTCGACTGGCCTTAAAGAAAATAAATTTGGTATCGCTATGGATGAGGCCGAAACCGTCTTCGCCCGTGCCCATGCTTTGCCACATTTAAAAGTGAAAGGTGTCGATTGTCATATCGGTTCGCAATTGACAGAAATTCAACCTTTCCTCGATGCAATGGATCGTATGCTAGCGTTGATCGATCGTCTGGCTGAACAAGGTATCGTCATTGAGCATTTTGATGTGGGTGGCGGTTTAGGTGTGACCTATGATGCTGAAACTCCGCCGCATCCTGATGTGTATGCCGCCGCCATATTGGCGCGTATGGGCGACCGTCAACTGAAGCTAATCTTCGAACCGGGCCGTGCGATTGCCGCTAATGCGGGGATTTTTGTTACTCAGGTGCTGTATCTGAAAGAAAACAGCGACAAGCGTTTTGCGATTGTCGATGGCGCGATGAATGACTTAATTCGCCCTGCACTTTACAGCGCATGGCAAAATATTATCCCAGTCGTGCCAAGGGACTCTGAGGCCTATGAGTTTGATATTGTTGGTCCAGTGTGCGAAACCGGTGACTTTTTAGGTAAAGATCGCAAGCTGGCTTTAGTGGCTGGGGATTTACTTGCTGTGCGTTCGAGTGGTGCCTATGGTTTTGCGATGGCCTCTAACTACAACACGCGTCCTCGTGCGGCCGAAGTCATGGTCGATGGTGAGCACGCTTTCTTAGTGCGTGAGCGAGAAAAATTGTCTCAGCTCTGGCAAGGTGAGCAACTCCTGCCGTAAACTAGAAAAATTATATTGATTCAGGCGCTTGGTTTCATACTTAATGAGCGGCGCCTCGGCTTAAAGGATAAGTATCTTGATCCAATTCACTAAGATGCACGGACTGGGTAACGATTTTATGGTGGTCGATGGGGTCACGCAGAACGTGTTCTTTTCGCCTGAGCAGATCCGCCGTTTAGCCGACCGTAACTTTGGCATAGGTTTCGACCAATTACTGTTGGTTGAGCCGCCCTATGATCCCGATTTAGATTTTCATTATCGCATCTTCAATGCCGATGGCACTGAAGTCGAACAATGCGGTAATGGCGCCCGTTGTTTCGCCCGTTTTGTGCGTAATAAAGGCCTGACTAACAAGAGTAAAATCCGTGTCAGTACTTCGTCTGGCAAGATGACTCTGCGCTTAGAGCGAGACGGTACAGTTACCGTGAATATGGGCGTGCCGATCCTCGAACCGAGCCAGATACCCTTTAAAGCTAAGAAAGCTGAGAAAACCTATTTACTGCAAACACCGCTGCAAACCTTTTTATGTGGCGCGGCTTCTATGGGTAATCCCCATTGCGTGCTCGACGTTGAAGATGTGGCGAGCGCCTCCGTTGCTGAAATTGGTGCCATGCTCACTAAGCATGAGCGTTTTCCCCGTGGTGTGAATGTGGGATTTATGCAGGTCGTGGACTCTGGTCACATTAAGCTGCGGGTGTATGAGCGCGGCGCGGCCGAAACCTTGGCCTGTGGTACAGGCGCATGTGCAGCTGTAGTTGTGGGTCAAGTGCAAGGAAAGCTCGGCCAGCAAGTGCGGGTGGATTTACCCGGCGGTACTTTAACCATTAACTGGGAAGGCGAGGGGAAACCTTTGTGGATGACGGGCCCAGCGCAACACGTTTATGATGGACAAATTCAGTTATGACAGAGCCCTTGATGCCGCAGACGAATGTGCCCTTTGATGAGTTGATTATTCGCGAGTATCTGCTGGATAATCCTGATTTTTTCAATCGCTATCCCGAACTATTGCTGGCAATGCGTCTGCCCCACCTGGAGCGCGGCGCTATCTCTTTAGTGGAACGTCGTCAAGAAATGCTGCGCCAGCGAGTCAGCCAGTTGGAAGAAGAGATCACCAGTCTGTTAACGATGGCGGCGCGCAACGAGAAAATTTACCAATTCAATACTGAGTTATCCTTCCAGCTACTGAATTGTGCCGATCTAGTGTCACTCAAAGAAATCTTAGCCGACAGTTTAAAATTACAGTTTAATTTCAGTCATGTGCGTTTGATCAGCGTTCTCGATGCCGATATGAAGGCAATATGGGATCAAAGGCTGCATAAAGGTCACTATTTTGGTCGGCTAACGCAGCAAGAAGCCAAACGGTTATTTGGTAGCGAAGTGGGTTCGGTGGCACTGACTAAATTGTCGGAAGACAACCCGGTGATTTTTGCCATTGCTAGCCAAGATGTCACCCATTTTCATCCTGATATGGATAACATGCTGCTGGAACAGTTGCGGCGTTTACTGGCGCATATGCTTGCCAAGCTGTAACGGCCGTTGAGCTATAGTGCTCACCCAAGGCTTGGCAAAACCCATGAGGAAACCGATATGAGTACGCAAACAGGCGAAGTGTCGGCATTAAATACTCAATGGTTACAAACCTTTGAACGTTATCTGAGTACCGAGCGACAGTTGTCTGCCCATACAGTACGTAATTACCTTTATGAGCTTAATCGCGGTAGCGATCTCTTGCCCGAAGGCGTGCATTTACTCAATGTGAGCCGTGAGCATTGGCAGCAAGTATTAGCCAAATTGCACCGCAAAGGTTTAAGCCCGCGATCGCTTTCTCTGTGTTTATCGGCGGTAAAACAATGGGGTGAATTTTTGCTGCGCGAAGGCGTGATTGAGCTTAATCCCGCCAAAGGCTTAAGTGCCCCCAAACAAACCAAACCTCTGCCGAAGAATATCGATGTCGATGCTATCAGTCACTTGCTCGACATTGAAGGTACAGATCCGCTGAGTCTGCGGGATAAAGCCATGATGGAGTTGTTTTATTCCAGTGGCTTACGTTTAGCAGAACTCGCCGCGCTCAATTTATCCAGTGTGCAATACGATTTGAAAGAAGTGCGAGTCTTAGGTAAAGGCAATAAGGAGCGTATCGTCCCAGTCGGTCGTTTAGCGATTACTGCGCTGCAGAATTGGCTCAATTGCCGAAAGCAGATCCCCTGTGAAGATAACGCCTTATTTGTGACTGAAAAAGGCAAGCGACTCTCCCATCGCAGTATTCAGGCGCGCATGGCTAAATGGGGTCAAGAGCAGGCATTATCGGTGCGAGTACATCCCCATAAGCTGCGTCATTCCTTTGCCACTCACATGTTAGAAGCGAGCGCCGACTTGCGGGCGGTACAAGAATTATTGGGTCATGCGAACCTAGCGACCACACAAATTTATACCAGTTTGGATTTCCAACACTTAGCTAAGGTGTATGATAACGCCCATCCTAGAGCGAAAAAAACACAGGATAAATAATGCGTTGCTATCTTAGGCCTCAACATATTCAAGCGATCAGTTTCGATCTCGACGATACCTTGTACGACAATCTGCCGCATATTTTAAATGCCGAGGCTGAGCTGGCGACGTTTCTGTTGCAGACTTATCCATTATCGCAGGCGTGGCAACCCCATGATTGGCGCAGGCTAAAACTGCAACTTTTGCAACAAAATCGTGAGCTCGCCCACGACACCAGCGCAGCACGTTTAGCTACGCTTCGCCAAGGTCTAATACAATTAGGGTATTCGTCGACTGAAGCCGAACGCGGCGCCGAGCAAGGATTAGCATGCTTTTATTTTTATCGCAGCCATTTTCAAGTGTCTGACGAAGTGCTCTTATTACTCAAGCGCTTATCGCAGCATTTTAGATTAGTCGGGATCACCAATGGCAATGTGGATGCCGAGCGGATTGGTTTAGGTGATGCCTTCGAGTTTGTGTTGCATCCAGGTAATGGCGTGCATATGAAACCCGCTAAAGACATGTTCGAATTGGCCTGCTCGCGATTAAACATTGCACCGCAACATTTACTGCATGTTGGCGACAGTATGAATGCCGACGTTCGTGGTGCTCGATTGGCGGGGTGTCAGTCTGTGTGGCTAAATCCCAGTTTTGGTCGAGTCGATTCCTTACCGATAGCCGCCTTGTTGCCCCATTTAGAAATAGCCTCCCTCGACGCTTTGACAAAAGTATTGGCTATCGACGTAAACTAACTTAGCGTGCATTTTTAATCTGTATCTTTGGGTGATTGAGATCAAGGTTTGCCAGCCAAATTTGCACTAAAGTTAAGTTTTATATCACTAAAGTCACTGACTAAGGCTATTTTATGGCGCGTATCGGGTTGTTATTACTGCTCACTTTATGTTGGATCGCGCCGGTATCGGCCCATGAGATCCATTCAGGTGGCGGTTTCATGTCGGGTTTTAATCATCCCGTATTGGGCTTCGATCACTTGCTGGCTATGTTGAGTGTGGGCATGTTGAGCACCCAGCTCGGTGGCCGCGCGATTTGGACTGTACCCTTAGCATTTGTCACCTTTATGTTAGTGGGCGGGATTTTAGGTTTATATGCGATTGCCGTTCCCTTTGTCGAAATAGGTATTGCCCTCTCAGTGTTGTTGCTCGGTCTTGCTATCGCCTTCGATCGTCAAATTCCGCTGTTATTCGCCATGGCCTTTGTGGGCGTATTCGCGATTTTCCACGGGCATGCCCACGGCGCTGAAATGCCGGAATTGGCTAGCCCAGTCCTGTATGCCCTAGGGTTTTTATTTGGTACAGCAGTCATCCATTTAGGCGGCGTAATGATAGGCCTTGGAATGCAGCGGATGACAGGGCAACGCAATTTAATGCGCGTTACTGGCGTGGCGATTGCGGCCATGGGCGGCTATCTATTAGCAGGTTTTTAACGTAATAACAGGATGTTAGATTTACTGGATTAACGCGCCTTGAGTTGCTTCATGCAAAGATGGGCGCGGCGCAGCAGTAGATTGACCTGCCGACGGCTCGCATGCATGTCGGCATCTCCCACCCTAAAATAACTCCCAGTGTAAGGATCGCTGCCGACGTAGATAGGTTTTAGCTGCTCAGGCGCCAGCGGTACGCGGATACGAATGAGTTTTTTGTTCATAATTTCAATAATCTGTACATCTGAAATCGCTAAAAGATTGTGACTCGTGCGACTCGGGTCATCGAGGATTTCCCAAAATTCTTGTAAAACAGGAAGCGGATTGGGAATGCCTTCAATGCTGAAATGGCCACGCTCTTCTCGCACACCTAGGATGATTTCACCACCCAAAGTGTTGGCAAAAGAGCTATAAGTCGCCCAAATGTCTTCGGGTAATTGACCTTGGCCATCGCGGCCACCTGCGAGTTTAAATTCTACTTGGGCCGATTCGTGCAAATTGGCAATATCATCGAGTGCAAATGATTGAAATGTCATGGCAGCTTATCCGTCAGCGACACATGACTTGTTGTAGCACGTCAACAATTGAAAGGCCAGACTTAGGTCTGGCCTCAAGGTTAAGCGGAAAATCTGTAATTTGGAGCCGCTACGGGATAAACATTTAATCAATTATTGAGTCAGACCCAATGCCTTAGGAAAAAGAATATTGTTTTCTAAGTGAATATGCTGATGTAAGTCCGCCTCAAATTCCGCCAGAGTGGCATAACAAACACGCCATGTAGTGCACGCATATTCAGGTGGTGTGAAGTCGTTAGTGAGCTCGTGTAATTTTTGCAAAATCAAACCGACTTCTTCATGCTCATGTTGCATCGCATTGATGGGGTTGCCAATATGGCCAAAGCAAGCCTCAACCTGCTCTCCATGACTCATGGCGCGGATCGCCGGAAACAGTATTTTTTCTTCCTTCATTAAATGTGGCATTAAGTCTTCAACTAAGGCTCGTACCCAACCCGCAAAGGGAACGATTTCGGCATAGTGCTCACCGTGAGCGCGAATCATTTTCTCGGAATATTCGACCAATAAAGGGGCTTTTTCGCGCACGTATTGATGGTGCGTTGATTCTATATATTCGATAAGTTGATCTAAGGGTAATTGATTTAATTCATCTTCTTTGCCACCGGTAAGTGTTGCGGCATTCAGCGCAGCAACCACTTTTGCGGGATCTACATCTGCACGCTCACAGGCGACCGCCAGTGATTTACCCCCGCCACAACAAAAATCGATACCAAATTGACTAAACACATGTGCGCGGCGAAAGTCTTCTGCCACTAGTTCACCTATTTTTCGTTCTAGCCAATGATTGTGTTGAGAATTAAACCCATGGGGTGGGAGTTGTGCATCTTTTGAGACAGAAGTAGCAGACATGAGTAGCTCCAGAGCAGCAATAAATTTACATTCATATTATTTGCAGCTTTAGCTTGTGGCAACTAATCCCGACTAAAATAGTCAGGTTTTGCCGATGATGTCACAGTTAGTTGAGCGAAATATCTCTTAAGGAGTAGGTCACCCAACTTATTTGTAGCTGGCAAATTGGCTCTCGAAACGTTGAGATACTGAGTGACGATCACGCCAAAGCGTTTCATTTTTTATCACTTAATTCGGAAGCGACAACTTGGCCTTGTTTAGAATATTCATGCAGCTGGGTAGGTTTTGCCCGCGGTAATTGCGACAAGCCCAAAAGGGGCCGAATCGACCATCTTTTAATAGCATATCGCCACCACAGAGGCTACAAAGTGGTGCTATATGACCACAGTTCTCATTCAAACATACCTTAAAGCCAGCAAAGCGTGTGCGGGTCATTGGGCTAGCACAGAGCTCACAACCTTCTTCCTTGTGATCGCAAAGGGGAAAATGTGAGCAGGAATAAAACGATTTAAATTTTCCCGTTCTAGGCTTAAGCGTTCCCGTGCTACAACGCACGCATTTTATGTCTTCAAATAACCTTTGTACTAAAGAGGTGCTGAACTCATCTTGTTCAATTGCGTAGCCTTTTGTAAGCAGTTCGGTGACGAATGGGCTCACGTCTGTCATATCGGCAATCACATAGGCGCGGTGTTTTGCCCGCGTTAACGCGACATAAAACAGTCGACGTTCTTCTGCAAATTCAAACGCTTCCGTTTTTGGTAAAAATGCATCTAGTATCGGAGGAGTGACTTTCATTGAAGGGAAGCCATGCATTCCCGTCTTCATCCCCATGATCACCACATAATCGGCTTCTTTCCCTTTCGAAGCATGAAAAGATTGGCACTCGATTTTCAAGTTAGGGTACTTAGCCTCGAGTTGGTTTACTTGGGTTTTATCGGGTAGCTGAAACCAAAAACGTGCCAGTAAATAGACGCTTGCCACGCTGTTAAGTTTGTCACTTCTAGCGCTTATCCTTGCACTAATGGCCATTAATGATTGTTCCAGTGCATTTGGGCTTGGTTCATTTAGGTTTGACTGCTCGTTTTCTCCGCGGCGTAATATTGAGACTGCAGGGTAGGCGACCTGCATGAGGGAGCGAATGTCCTTCCTCAATTGCGTGGGATTCTGGGTGACAAACTGAGTGGCAACTTGCCCAATACTACTGTTAAACCTAAAAGTCAGATCCAAGTAGCTTTGGGCTGTTGGGCCAAAATATTGGCTAAATTGCGTGGTTAAACTTACATCTGCACCGCTAAAACGATAAATTGCCTGCCAGTCATCCCCGACACAAAATAAAGACGTCAACGCTTTAGAATGGGGTGCACAGGAATCCCTCAAGGCACGTACTAAGCGCTGAAGGATCCCCTCATAAATCAGCCATAGCATAGCCATATTTGAGCAACTGATTGGCGAATAATACCCAGGCCGCCAGCAATTCTTTCTCCGTGATTTGATAATCAGGCCGCCTGAGTACCTCCAATCCCAAGCGAATCGTTGAGAGTACCGTTCGATGCCCAATGGTATTGGCCTGAAAATGCTTATCCCAGCCCTGTTGCTGTGCGTGTAAACCAACTAGCCACAACAGGCATTGAACCAT
>NZ_JAKKRO010000081.1:0-15577 GCF_025654235.1 Shewanella sp. SM32
TTGGTGTTGGTGTGCCACCCTGGCGTTCTAGTTTTAACTGTCTCACCCATTTATCCATAGTGGACTTACCAACGTTCATCGCCTTTGCAGCTTCGATGATGCTATGGTTTTTATCGAGGACTAATTGGGCTGCTTCAAGTTTGAATTCAGCACTAAATGTTTTTCTGGTTGTCGATCTCATGTGTTCACCTAAAGTCATCTACGAGGTAATAATATCACCTCTATTTAGGTGGCCAAAATTAGTGTGCCACTACAGAGACAACCCGAACTTTTTTCATCCAGTTCGCATAGAGGTGTTTTGAGGATAGTGTTACATTGGCCTGATTTAACCATGCTTCAAGTTTGTCACTCTGATGTAGAGGTAATACTCTCCGCAGTAGCTGCTCCGACAGCACCAGCATGAATGCTTCTGACGTGGGAAGAATATCGAGCACATTTCGCTTTTTTAAATCTCGGAACCAGCGTCGATATCCTAGGTCATCGTCCTCATATCCTAGGTTTGCCCATTCAGAAATCATTCTAAGGTCTCGTTGAATCGTCCTCGTTGACAGTTCAAATCCTTCATCTTCCAGTAAGGTATGAATTTCGGACAATGTCATACCACGAGCAGGGAAAGTTGGAAGGTTATCCAACATAAACAAATTTCTAAAAATTGCACTTTTGCGACGGAGCTCGTTTGCGGGATCATTTTCTTGCATGTAACACCATAACCTCGAAGGGAATTTCGCTATTATTCATGACTAACGGCTATGATATATTGACCAGAGTCATATAATGTCATTCATGGTTCTAGAATTGTTTTAGCCGTTAGATGTCGTATCTCTAAGTAGTATCAATGAAACCCCAATCGGAGCTAGATATGAAATCGGTAACGTGTGTTATCAAAGAGATACTGGATCTCTGCCCAACACTTGCCAGTATGAACGGATATATTTTTATTGGTACGTGTAGCCAAGAGCCTCCTTATTCAAATGCAAGTTACCAAAAGTGGCGTTTGGTTGATGCTGATGAGAATGTGTCATTTGAATCAAAAATCGCGTTGGATAGGGTCTTTGCATCCATGCTGGATGATTACGATATTTCCAAGGGGATGCCACATGGGTTTTTCAAAATCGAAAAATCCTTCATTTCTTTTCAATGGTCATCAAGTGATATCGTAGAAACAATGTTGGCTAAAGTAGGTGGGGAGCGAGTTGGTCGCCATTAATGTTGATTAAGCCAGCGTTTTACTATCAGAGGCACAGCAATAATTGCATCTAAGGGTATGAACTCAAAACCATAAGGACGTTTGTTGATATGTTTAGAGACTAGAATTTTTTCTGCTCTGCCGCGTGCATATTTGGGAAGATTACATACAGGTTTTACAGTAAGGGAAGTGCCAATAATCAAAACCTTAGATGCTGTTTTGAATAGTTTTTTTACCTCATAAAGATTAGGAACCCGCTCCCCATATAAAACGACGTGAGGCCTTTCATTATTCTCGAGCGAATAAAGCCTATCGCCGATGCTAAATGAAACATCACTCTCTAAATGCCGTGCCTCAAATAGACTTCCGTGAACGTGATAAACCTGAGTTGAGCCTGCTCGTTCGTGAAGATTATCCACATTACTGGTTACAACACTAACCCGGTATTTTTTTTCAAGTTCGGCAATGGCAATGTGTGCTGGATTAGGGTGTGCTGACAACACTTCCTGTTTGCGGAAATTATAGAAATCGATAACTTTTTCTGGGTACGCTTTTAAGGCGTGAGCAGAAGAAACCTCTTCAATCCGATACTTCAACCACAGTCCATTATCATCAGTAAATGTCGCTAGCTGATCCGCTGATATTCCTGCTCCAGTAAAAACGACAATATGGTTTGGATCAATCTCGGGTTTATTCAAAATAACCTCTCCTAAGATGTCATGATTTTTAATGGAACAATTTTGTGCGTACTTCAAAGCATTGAGGCGCGCTTAAATACGGATCCAATGATGATTAGGGACTTCACTCTTACTGTTGGCTCCAGGATTTGAAATGCTGCACCCGCGAAATTTGGAGGCGCACTTCTCTGGTTGATGAACGTGACCTGTCAGTAACCATACAAGAGACAAGGTGCCCGATTTAATTGCCGTTGTTAGGTCCCTTGAGCCAAAATCTCGCCCCGATTGCTTCGCGACACTAAGGCCTGAAGGCGGCTCGTGGTGAAGCAGTACATTGCATCGAGAAAATGGTGTGAAGTCAGATGTACCATATGGCGCGCTGCCGAATATCACTCCATTGATTGAGGCGATAGCGTGATCTGCATAGATCCCCTCAATTTCCCTTAACCAGGTTGAATTGAGTTCATCACCTAATTGATCATGATTGCCCGAGCATACAAAAATAGGACGATTGAACTGTGTTAACCAGCATGAGATAACGGCCACTTGCTCATCGATTGGTGTAGGGCAGTTGTATCGACTATCAATGAAGTCACCTGTTAGACAAACAACGTCAGCTTTGGATGCATTGTCGGTAACCCATAGCATTTGAACTTGGTTGAAATGCAGATCGGAAACATGGAGCAGTTTCATTGTTAGTCCTATTGAATAAAAGGCATATCGGTTGGTGTGAGTAGTGGATCATACAAACATATCGAGCCGTCAATGTGGCTATAGACTTCAGCCGTTACTAACACCGAATGGCCTAACTTAATCATTTCATTAGCCTTCTGTTGATAATGCATCCAAGCATCGCGATCTCTCTGAAACGTCAAATAGATTTCAACATCAAAATTCTCAAAACAATTATATGCCTCTGCGATGATCCGCAATTCAAAATCTGCTGCGATCACGGGGATGCCAGCATGACTCGAGACAGTTCGACCAACGTGAGCTGGTAGGATTTGTTTGAGCCGACAAATTAGCTTCAGACTATGAAAGGCTGAAAGTTGGCCAAGCAGATGAAATGGATCGCCGGACAATAAAAGTAAAGGTGCAACTGTAGGTGCAGTCATTGTGATTTCATTTCAGCTAGGCGGGTGATCTGTTCTACTGCAGCAAGCATTCTTATTCTTGCTGCAGGATTACTCGTATGTACATTAATTTTCGGAGGCTGAAAGCCCGTATCAACAATAGCTTGCTCAATCCAAAGCAGCACATCGTAGCCAGTACCTCTAGCATCATCCCCTAAATCATGGTCTAGGCTAATATCGGTTACCATGCCTTTGGCTAAATAGGAGATAACCTCATCTGGCCATCGAACTTGTAGCCAGCCAGTAGGAGCGAGTCGTTCATCATCCAAAAATATTTTCATCATGTACAGTTTTCATCGTTCATTCTCATTAATGAACATAGTGTATTCAGCGAGACGACAAGTAATGTCGTTTTTAGTTCTCACTGTTGTGTCGCACCGATTAGTCCGTAACAATCCTATTTTTGCCTACTAAGAAACAAGAATCGTTATTCAATTTTTTAATCGACTTTCACTTCCAAACATTTAGATAAAACAAAAATTTTATTCATTTTTCGGATAATTTCTTTGCTAGATTCAAGCTGATTTGAATTTTAAGCTGCTGTTGTGTGCCAACTAGGGTGGGGGTCAACAAAAAAATCGTCAAAAGCATCTTGTGCCAACAGGTTTGGCACGAAATGGGCACAAATTCAGAAAAACGGCGAATTTGAGGGAAATTCCGGTAAATGTGGATTAAGCAATAGAGGCAAAATCAGGCAGAGCCGAAGGGAGGGGCATGTTTGAATGTTTATGGAAAAACCATGAACATGCACGAAGATTTTATCTTAGGCACAAATAAAAATTAAGCATATTGATGGTTGATTATATTAAATTGAGGTTTTTAAGGGAGTTAAAGCAAGAAATGGTACACCCGAGTGGACTCGAACCACCGACCCCTACCATGTCAAGGTAGTGCTCTAACCAACTGAGCTACGGGTGCACTGTTTGAATTTCAAAWTTTAGACTCTTTGAAGAGAGTGGTACACCCGAGTGGACTCGAACCACCGACCCCTACCATGTCAAGACGTTCTCTAACGTTTAACATTAAACCGATAAATCCCATAATAATCAATTAAATTGCTAATTAACAGGGCTTTAATCTCTGCCGCCACTTGCTTTTACTAACAGTTTTTAGAGATTTTACCTGTATTTAATTCTTGAAATTGGCACGGAATAGGCACAAGCTATCAATGTCGAAATTGACCACTATTTCGTAATGGACGGTGAGTGATGAACATTCATGCAGAGCATTTCAAGGCAAGCTTAGATAGGTTGCTAGTTGATGTAAAACTCGAGAAAGTTGCATTTCATCAAATACAACTAGACAGAGAGCTAAAAATTTTTTGTGAGTCTTTTAATCTACTTAGTACATTGAAACCAAGCTCAGATGACGGCTTTGAGTCATCAGCCTCGATACTATTGGATTCCTATCAAGTCCCCTTATTGGTAAGCAAAACAGAGGCGGGTTACTATCGCTTGATTTCTGGCTTATTGACATTTCAAAAACTCTGTAAAATTTATACGGTAAATGACAAATCACTAGTACCTTGTCTCGTTTTACCTCGACGTCCAAATAAAGAAATTCTTCGCTTATTAATACTTAATGATCTTGTCCGGCCATTGCTTAAACAGTTTGTTGATGTCACGGGTGACACAATTACTCAAACACTTTCAACATTGTTTACATCAGTTGCTAACCCATCCGTATTCAATTCTCCGCAATGGCAATCCCTGTTTCCGATGATCAAAACCAAAACGCAGCTGTGTGAGTGGTTACACATCAGTACGAAGACCGTGAAGTTAAAATGACAAAACTCAAACAGCACCTACATGAGCACATTTGTCGTTATTGCAACCATATGATGCTAGGTATTGGCAAAGATGAAGTACTCGAAGATTTAGAAGAACTGATTGAACGAGTATTTGCCCCTGAATCACTCGGAGGTTTCAAACAACTTATTGACTTAGTCGTTCGTGTAAGGATGCATTCATTTCATTCTGCTGAATCCATAATGAAAGATTTGCACCTAGCACCTTATATTTTCGATGCCTTACACAACTACAGCTTTGAAGCCGATGATAAATCAATCAACAGTGAATACCATCGAAATAGTTATAAAAATGGTTGGTGTAGTGAATATCCGTTTTATGTTCTATTGCTCAAGTCTCATGAATACCATTTCACGATAAAATCATGTGAGTTATTGGCTGCATTTATAAAGCACTATTATTCTGTGTTAGATACCCTCAGAGATCATGACCTCGCAAGAGCGTCATCCACAAGGGAAGAGGATGCCTGCGCCAATTTCAGGCTCTTTATGAAAACGAATGTTGCTGAGTTCAATTTCGTACGTGAGTCGATACCCAAAACAGCGTTAGATTCACCAATTTCTATTGCCAACCAAATTGACCAATACCTTATCAGCAAAGAGACTTGGCCCTATTTAGTGCATAAAAACTATCTAAGAATGCTGTGTCATTTTTTTTATAATGATTGGGAACAACCTAAGCATTTTACTCGCAGAGGATCTCCTTCCGACAGAGTCCCAAAACGCTATAAAGATCCTATTGCGATCCCCATTGTAGGGGCTCACGACGACACATTTGCATTAATTCCTGGCAAACCCTCGTTGCCCAATAGTGACGGGTTAGATGATGATGACCAATATGCAGCACAGACTTTTGTTGTTAACAATCGTGACGTCAACACACAGCGAGATAAAACCGAACTATTAGATACAGCGATCCCATTCAATAAACATGTTCAAAGTAGAACCGCAATTGATGTAACCGCGAGTGTTCGTCGGTCTCATAACATGGGCTTGCAAAATACTCAGTTACTCATGCCAGAAGAGCTAAATCTTCTCATTAATAAACTGATCAAGTTAGCTAATCAACCTGTCAACCTTGAAACCGCAATTGTGATGTGGCTGATGATGTTATTGAGTAAATCGATTGAAGAGATACACAATTTAGCCGTGTTTACAGATCTTCGTGCAAAACAACAAGGACTGTACATCGATGAATTTGGACAAGGTTGGTGGTTATTCTATGTCAGCCATTCAGCCAAATCTAAGCTTGATAATGTTGGGTTAAGGCCAATTAAAGAAGATGTATTTACAGCATGCCCTGACTTTTTACTCAAGTTGATTGTCAAAAACATGGGGGCAAGAGCCAATGGACCAATCATTAACGAAGAGAATACTCAGGTTATTATCGATAACGTTGCAAAAAAGTTGAAGAAAATATCAGATCGGCACAGCTCGGGTCGCTTAAGTGTTCGTCGCCTCGTCAACTTCACTAGTTATTATCTCAACTCCACGGATGTTATCGATCCTATTTATATCGACTACAGCTATGCAGTAAACATGTACACGACTCGCGTGGCTAGAAGTTATGCAAATCTGAGAGATCATGCCCGGAGTCAACAACTCGACAAACTATGGAAAAGTGTTGAACAAGACATTGAATTATACTCAGGTAAACCGTTGTCAATCTCACTCTTCGATTTACGTCATTTGAGCCAATGCGATCAATTTATAGGCTCGTCATTTACGCCAACCAAAACGGTGGTATCGACTTTAATTAACTCTTTAACTCAACGTGTTTTGTCATCTAAACCCAGTTTTCAGCACCGATTAGTTGATATCATCGAATATCATAATGCGTTTACGGCTTACACTGCCTGGATGTTGCTATTTGGAACGGGTTATCGAGCGGCTTGGAATCCGTTACCGACATTTGCCTTGTTTTTGCCATCGTTAAATTTAATGGGTATAAGTGACAAAGACGATTCAGACTTCAGCCATTCCCGGATAGTTGCAGTCCCCACTGCTTTAGCAACACAACTTAAAGAATATAAGCGTCACTTAGGATGTTTACGTTCATTATTACGGGTGTTGATGCCCAAGTTATGCAGTAGGATTGATCGCATAGTGGATGTTGATCAACACGTGCTCAGTTTTAATTACTCGCAAGCGTCTCAATGGTACAAAGTCATTCGAAACTCACGTAAGGAACAAGGCCCGTTCTTCTTTTTTCATCAGCAAGGAACCAGTGTTGTTACCCAGAATCTATCTCCGTCAGCACTCGTCAATTATTGCCGAGATGCAATATTGCTTCCCTCTAATGCAGGGCGCCATTGGTTAAAATCGCACTTACTTGAGAAAAATATCACGCCTGAACTGATCAACTTTCAAATGGGTCATTGGCAAGCTGGTGAAGTGCCGCTAGGCCATTATTCAGCATTAAGTCATGTAGAAGCCATCAACGATATCGTTCCCGTGCTTGATGAGTTATTTGAGGAGGTAGGATGGCTACCACTAAAATCCGTTATTTTATAAATCAGCTCTATAGCCAGGGAAAGTTACATCCTCTATACCGCGAAGTTTTTGATGCTTTCGTAAAACAAAACGGCCATACGATTGATAAGGAAAAGCAAAATAAGGTTAAAGATGCGTTTTTTTTATCGTATAAACAATTACTTGGGCATGTAAAAACACGATTCATACTGTCAGAAACAAAAGTGTTGCCTGAGGAGCTAACGGATTTAATTGCTCAATTAAAACCTGCGGTCCTGAATAAACAAGTTCAGTTATTGATATTGCAGTCAATACTGAATTACGCAAAAAAACATCATGGCATAGATTCTCCTAATATACCGGCTATCGTGACATTAAAGCGTGATAAGCCCATATTAACGCCGGTAGAACTTGTAAAGTTGCCAATTGTAGAGAGGATTTATGCACTTTTAGATAAAGAACTCATCACACCACACAGAACACTGACTTCAGAACAAAAAATAGGGCGGGCTGCACTTTTAGTCTATTTGACTGTCAATGTCAGCAAAACCGAAGAACTACTCTCAATACTGGAGACCCCAAACAATGTTTTTTATGTAGGAGGCATTTGCTATTGGCAGTCTCAGCAGACTAACGCCGCGTCTACTCGATTTGTATTGAGTGATGTTGCGGTCATGGCTTTGCAACAATTGTCTAGCTTAAAGCAAGGTTCAATCAAAATAGCCGCGTGCATTATTAAGTATTTAAATATAACGTCAGAATTTGATTGGTCAGATTTATCGATCCTTAAATTGCGTACTTTACGAAAAATCGACAATGTTATCCGTTACGGGCCTGTACAGTATCAAATGTACTGTTTACCCAGTGTCAGTCAGGCATTACCAGAACATGCTTTTATGCGTGTTCTAACCGATAAAGCATGTCTTTATTCAGCTCCCCATCTTTTAGGCACAATGCGGGAAGGGGCAAATGAACTTAAACCATGGCGGAAGGTTATCAAGCAACACCACAGCTTTATCGCTATCGATGTCACCTTAAGGCAACTCGATGATATTTTTTTAAGGTTAAGCGGTCTTGATGAAAGCAACGCACCACGTGCAAATTGTATCGCTTTTATAAGTGAGGTGCTTAAGTCATCTGAAGTCACCGCTAATCCCTATTTGTGGATGTTATGTTCATGGCTACTATCATTGTTAAAAAATGGTGGCACTTATAAGCACCGATTAAAAGTATCAACTACGGTTGATTACGTGAAAAGTTTTAGCAAACCATTTCTTACAGAATTTTGTACCTCTGACATCGGTTTACTATCCGGTGAAGATTGGGCGAATAAGCTAAACGAAGCCGCTGAATTATTTACTTCAGCTCAACGAAAAAAATATGTCTATTACTTCGCGCAATTTTTAATTGAGACCAACCTAGTTCGTGACTTATGCCTATCAGATATTGATGTTGTGGGCAGCTCCAGTGAAGTCGATGCTAATTTGATATCCGCCACACATATCGATGAAGTATTGAAATATTTAACAAAGCATGTTGAAGAGGGACTTATCTATCAATATGCCTATTTTTTGTTGTGTTTTTGCTTTTTTACTGGTTTGCGCAGAAATGAAACTGCAAAGTTAACCTGGGCAGACCTATCTTTTGCATTATCAGCACCAGATGATGAGCAATTTGATTATGTACAGCTTTCAGTCCGACCAAATAAACATCGTACTTTGAAAACAACTTCGGCACGTCGTGAATTACCGTTAGACGCACTTTGGCCAAAATCTGCACTTCAAAAGTTACGAATACAACACCAAATTCATCAAAACTCTAAGGCAAATAAAAAAGCTCTGTTGTTTGATAACCCCAAATTAGTCAATCAAGCTTATGATTTAATAACCGATTTAATTCGGCATTATACTCAAGATTATAGTTTACGCGTTCATCATCTTCGTCATAGTTTTGCCAATTGGACCTGGTGTCGTTTAAACCCAAAACTTATTAAGCAGGGAAAAACGCAGCTAACGATGTTCGACCATGAGCTATTCAATCATGACTATCTTGAGCGGCTACAAACAAGATTGCGTCACCATATGAATACCCGCAAAAAGATGTTCATGTTAGCGCACCTCTTGGGACATAAAGATGTTCAATCTACCCTAAACAGCTATCTACACCTTAAAGACATCTTGTATTACCTTGAGTTAACGCCACGTTTTGCGTTAACTAAGTATTTTACATCTGAATGTGTCGGACGCGTATCCTTACTAGAACCAGAGCAGGGACTCAGTTTGGCTGAAAGGGTTATTTATTACACTCGCGATATTGAAGCCAAACTCGCAATTAAACCTGCGTCATTGGCCTCATCACTATTTAGACCAACATTATCGACGTTTGTTTTGGATATAAAACCCAATATAGAGATCAGCAGTCTCACCTGGGCTAAAGCACTCAATGCGCTGAAAGTTTGTTCAGTTATTGAATCGTCTCAACATTTTAATGTACCTATGGAGCAATTACAGCAACTGCTTCATAATGCAGAACAAGTGCATCAGCTCTATCCGCGAGTCGGCAAGCCTTTACCACTAATTCCAGCATTTCCAAAGTTAAATCATAGCCACAATGAGGCTGAGCCTGATGAGCATCTAGCCAAATCAAGCAAAGTGTTTATTTATCTCTGTAACAAATTCGATAAAAATGTTGGGATTGAACCGTTAACGTTAGCGAACGTTAGATTGAGCATGGAGATATTAAATTACGCCGTTCCAGGAAAAGATTATGCCTTGAGGTGCCCAAACTCAAAAGTGTCAAGAATGTTTATTCGCTTTTGTCAGCTGTTAGGGCTAAAAGATAGACATTTAAAGTTCAGGTTTCATCGTGCAGATTTGACGATTGAAGAATCACAGCGTGTTGAAAACCGCTGGAAAAAAACCGTCTTGGGCTGTGGGTTTAACGACGGTAATTTTGTGGTTGCAAGTGAGAGTGAAGGGCGCTTTTTAGGAAAACATGATGGCAACGGGTTTCTAGAAATCGCCCTGGTTAATAACGGATATAAGCGGGTACAACGACATCAAAGCCTGTTTAGCTTTTTGCATTTCTTGCTCATTTTGAGTTACCAAGAAGAATAAGAACTTTATAGTGTCCCCCTGCGTCAGTCACGATGACTGGGGTAACATGATCTAAAATTTTGGCTTAATCAGTCAAAAGCCGTGGTGTGCCGCTTTAGTATTGTTCTGATAAGTGATGTCGCACAATTAGCAACTAAGTTATTTAGTATCGATAATCGGTCAACCTAAGCAAACTGAGTGTGCAGTTCATAATAAGCTTTGTTGCTCCGGTATTGCAGATGAAATTTCGCGCCATACTTTGGTTGTTAATTCAGTAAAGGCTAGCGGCGAGGCGAGAGCCTGACGCAGTAACCCTGCTTGGGTAAGGCTGATGAACAAGGCGACAGATTGAGCTTGACAATTAAGGCTTTTGTTGGGATTAAACTCGATGTCGGTAAAACCATCATAATCCATGACTTGTTCACACAGCTGCGGGTTGCGAACTAAAGCGTTCAAATATACCCAATCATAAAACAGGGTGGTGGGTTGCAACGGCCAACGATGGCCAGCATTACCGTGGAAGTATTGCAGCATACCATTCTCTTTTAAGCGGGGATCGCGTTTTGCCTCCAATGGGGAGACGTAGAGCAAATCGATAAATGGCCCTGCGTGCTCAAAGACCTTTGCTGCCTGAAAGACATTTTCAACATAGGTGTGCTTACCATTACCCAGTGGCACTTGAAGATTAAACGCACTCAACGCAATTCCAAGTGGTTCAAGACTTTTGCTTGAAACCTCTAATGGGCGGCGACAAAGCCCTTGCTGTTTAGCTGACTGATGCAATTCTGCAACCGATTTGTGCTTTTGGGACGCGGCTAAACCAGGATGCCAATTAAACTCAACGGAATGGGTTTTGGTGCTAATTGACGCAGAATGTGGTGTAAACAGTGGGCGATTAGCCATGGTTAATTGAACTCCGTTTGTAGTGTATGCCGCTGTTATTGGTCATTAAAATGAATATTAGTCTGCTTCAACCATAGCCCCCATGCCGCCCCTTGTGGGTTTCGGCCATCAAATGCTGTTGGTTCAAATTGATTTCTGTTTTGTTTTTTGGGTTTGAATACCGGTCCTGGCAACAAGCAATCAAGCATGGATTCCGGAAACTGCTTGCTGAGGTACTGCTTGAGTTGGTTTTTGCGGTCATCCCAAAATTGCGCATCCATGCCCTGTTTGAGGCTATCGAGGGTGCGGTCCTGGGTTGAGCGTAAAAATTGATTCCTAAATTGCTCAATGCGATAACCGTAGTCAGCTTCGGTGGCCATATGCGTGACTGGCAGGCCTTCTATACGCTCTAACTCTTGTAAAAATAGATGGGCATAGGTTTTATTGGCGTCCTTTGAACGAACTAGTTTTATGGGGTTGGCTAATTGGCTGTGTCTTGCCATCATCGCAAAAAAGGCTAACTGCAACGGCGCATCGTTGAAATCAATGTTGATGTCCTCACCTTGAGTGCTACCCAGCACGACGAGTCGATCCTTGGTGTTAAAGGTGAGTGACAGATTATCCCGATCCTGTGCCAGGTTCTCATAGCGCACTAGATCGCGGTAACTCGGCGGTTGATCTGCTGGACTGTGCGCAAATGCCGCAAGCGTGGTTTTCGCAAGGCTCTGACGTTGGCTGATAAAGGGTATTTCTGCGAGGGTGACTTTAGCGTCAGCAGCATCAAGATTGGTATTTTGGTCTCGGCCATTGATGACACAGGTCGCGGGTGTTGGGTAATAAAAATCCCGTAAGCCCTCGAATTGAGCATCAACCAGTACATGACTTAGCCGGTCTTGGGGGCGGGCGAATAGGGTCATCGCGTAACCCAGATAAAAAGTCATGGTTTTACGCCCCCCCGCTAATGAGGCGTGGATTTGGCATTCGTCATCGTTAGCAAGCTGCGCAACCTGGCTAACGATAAAATCAGCTAAGGATTCCTGATCGGCATTGCTGCGCGCATCGTCCACCTCTTGGCCCTCTGCGTTGGGCACTATCGCAATATGCGCTTCGGTGAATGTCGGCACTGGGCGGTTGTAGTCAGCACACAATTGTTGCAGACGGTTAAGGGATTTGCCCTCCGGTGGAATTAATAACCCCAACCTTGCTTGATTTTTACCTGTCAGAGTGGTGATCAGGCGGATTTCTGTCGGCCATTCTAATTGTTGCTGATGAATAGCGTACAGGGTTTCGGTAACCACTTGGGGTGATAATCCGGTAATCGCCAGAAGAATATGTTTTTGCATAGTCGTTATCCTTATCTTTTTAGTTGTAGTTAACTGACCAGTAGCTGTAGTCGTGCCGTGGAGCAAATAGCTGATTGAGAATTTGAGGGTGCTAAGGTCGTACTTTGAAAGAGACTTTTTTGCAGACATGATCCGCCCTTAGCGAACGAGCTAATATTTTTATCACTTGTTCATCAAGCTGTTATCGAGTCCTCATTCTGTTTGGTTAACCCGTTATCCTTATACTTCTCGCCTTAAGCGGTGATATTAGCGCCTGTCGGTCGATGATGCATATGAACACCCATAAAATGCATAGCTTGATGGCAGCAAGGGCAATAGCGCACGGCTAAGGTACGTTTGACCTCAGGTAACATGGGGAACACTGCACCTGCGACAGCCAACATCAGTTGGATTTGTTGCCGTAGCTTTTTGGCATTGCCTCGCAGTAAGCCATAGTCTCGTACTCGCCGTAATCCTTTGGGTAACACATGTTGCAGTACCAACCACAGAAATTCGACGGCGGGCAAGCTGCGTACTTGTTGGCAGCGGGCCTGACTGTCTTGATAGGTAAAACTCACCTGATTATCGACATGACGACAAATACTGCTGTCGGGTAATACGCCCCGATAAAGGTAGCGCGACAGATATTGCAGTGCAGGTTCGCCTTTACCCACGAACTGACAATCGACCACCCATTTCGAGTGGGATTGATGTGGTAGGGTGAGTTGAAGCGTGTCACTCAGATAAGCCAGTAAACGTGCTCGCCACACCTTGGCAAGATTAAAGGCGTTAAATAAGTAATGGGTTTGACACTTGCGCCATTGCCGCTTGCCTGAGTGGTAGCTCCCTGCTGGGATAATGAAGTGCAGATGTGGATGGTAGTCTCTGCGCCGACTGTGAGTATGCAGTACGCCGGTGAAGCCGATGTCACCACTGAGCTTAGGGGAGCGTGCGGCAAAGTCTTTGAGTACACTCGCTGCCACGGTAAACATGGCGTGATAGAACGGCTCGGGTTGCGACTTCGCTATGGCTCTTAATTCAAACGGCAAGGTAAAGGTCACCATAAAATAATTCACCGGTAATAACTTGGCTTGTTGTTTATCAAGCCAGTCACATGTTGTGCCATGTTGGCACTGTGGGCAACTGCGATGACCGCAAGAGAGCGGAAACTCAAGCTGTTGCTCGCAGGTTTGACAATCCCAGCAACTCACCCTCGCCGTGTTGCAACGACAGCTGAGCATGGCATGGATAGCAGCATGTATTTCTGGGGTGATTTGATGGGCATAACGCCGCCGAAAATCCGCCAGATGTTGGCGTAAAATATCGATAAACTGGCTCATAACCCACACTCCTACCTCAAAGCTAAGTCGTTGGTCAGTTGGTTAATTGCCTCACAGGTATTTTTACGGGTGATATCAGTGAGCCGCGTGTAACGGGCGGTGGTATTCAGGCTGTGATGGCCAAGCAGTGTTTGCACTGAGCGCAAATCGAGTCCTTGCTCCAGTAAATGGGTGGCATAACTGTGGCGTAGACTGTGCGGACTGATGGCTTTATGAATGTTGCACTCGGCAATGACTTGCTTCATGGCTTTTTGGAGCCCGCCTCTGTCCATGAGTGAGTCAGGTTGATTATCTTTACCCGGAAATAGCCAACGAGGATGACGGTGGGTGCGCCAATAATAGCGTAAGGCTAACAAGGTGCGTTGAGGTAACGGCACCAGTCTATCCTTGCCACCTTTAGCATCACGGATATGCACCTGCATCAGCCCCGCATCAATATCCCCGACCTGTAATGAAATTGCTTCACCAAGGCGCAATCCCATGCTGTACAGGGTTAAGAAACAGACCTGATAACGCAGCTGACGCGTGAGGCTGATAACCATCGCGACCTCGCAGGGCGTCAGGATATCGGGCAGGTGTTTCACCTGTGGTGGCTTAACAATATTAAGCCACTGCCAAGATTTATTGAGGACGTGAAAGTAGAAAAACTGCAAGCCGTTACGGTCGAGTTTGACGGTGCTCCATGAATGTGAGGCAATTAAGTCGGCAAAATAGCGCTTTAAATCATCGGTGGTCAGGGTATCGGGGCAGCAGTCAAAATATGCCGCAATACGGCGTATAGCTCGGCTATAGGCATCAATGGTTGCAGGCCGCTTGCCTTGCAAGGTTAAGTTGGTAAGATGTTGTTCATAAAGTAAATCAAAGCGTTGTTGTTCGTGAATGTCCATGATGATACTCCTAGGTTTGCGACCGAAGCAGGTCGCGTCTAGCAAGTATTTAGGATGAGGGGCAAAAGGATGGTTTTATCTTGTTCCTGCCGCAAAGCGGCTTCGTTCAACAAACCTATCCAGTCGAACGAATTTCATTCGATTATGGATGATTTATATCAATCAATAATCTCGCATTAAGTCGACTTAAGAACAAAATAGCTAAATGTTAACAGAATTTACAAAGCATAATCTCACCCTGAGAATAATACTCCCCGAGAATATGACTTTTTTCTGTTGAAGTGAAATGTAAACTCATCTAATTAATTATCAAGTTGCTTGGCCTTTAAGAAGCCTTGATACGTACCTAAAAGCCATTTTTACATAAAGGTATAGATGAACCTAAAAGCACTATCCGATTATGCTAATATCCTTTTTTATTATGCTTGAGAATCCTCACTACAAATTGTGCTACCAGGTTCTATTACATCTTGAATGAATTGGTGGATGTGATCTTTAGTACTTTCTACATGCCTTAAACGTATCCGACTAAATTCTGAAGGATCCCCTCATAAATCAGCCATAGCATAGCCATATTTGAGCAACTGATTGGCGAATAATACCCAGGCCGCCAGCAATTCTTTCTCCGTGATTTGATAATCAGGCCGCCTGAGTACCTCCAATCCCAAGCGAATCGTTGAGAGTACCGTTCGATGCCCAATGGTATTGGCCTGAAAATGCTTATCCCAGCCCTGTTGCTGTGCGTGTAAACCAACTAGCCACAACAGGCATTGAAC
>NZ_JAKKRO010000082.1:0-15423 GCF_025654235.1 Shewanella sp. SM32
TTAATGTTTTACCTGGCACGGGGCGACCTTCTTTTCTGGCAATATCTCGCCAATGATACAAGGTTTGCACCGCGATGCCTTCTTCCCGAGCGACCTCTGCGACCGTTAAGTTGTGAGGAGGTAATAATTTTTTAAGGATCGCCTCTTTACGTTCTGGTGAATACCGAGCCATATCGTTCTCTTTTGCCGCACCCTGTCTTTAAACATAATGATTATTTAGGGGTGACAACAATCCTGACACAGGGGGGTTTTATCCCCGGAGCGGTTTTTTTCAATGTTCAGAATTGGAGAGAGTTACTTCCAAAGAATAAAGATGCAGTCATGGTGTTTTACTGCGCTAACCGCCTTTGCACCAGCAGCAATATGGCGGCGAGAGAAACCATGAAGCTAGGTTACACAGGTGTGCGTCATATGGCCGATGGTATTTATGGCTGGCGTATGTCAGGTCGAGTAACAGAAAAACCTTAGTAACACACAGGACCGATGTTTTATCGGTTTGGTTTGCAGGGCCAAAAGGCGAAACCCACAGGGTTAACATTGTAGAGAACATAAAATGAAAACACGTATGCCAACTTCTTTTATCCCCAAAAGCATCACAGTGGCGACCTGCGCCGCATTATTTGTTTCGGTAGCCAGTTTTGCTGGCACAAGTTTGAAAACCGATGCAGATAAAACCTCTTACAGCATTGGCGCTTCCATTGGTAATTACATTTCTGGTCAAGTCTACAACCAAGTTGAATTAGGCTCAGAGGTGAATGTCGACTTAGTCGTGCAAGGTTTTGTGGATGCGCTTAAAGATAAACAGCAATTAACCGACGAAGAAGTGCTGACCTACCTGAACCAAAGAGCAGAACAACTCAATGCCGCAAGAACTGTCGTTGCTGAAAAACAAATGGCAGAAACTAAAAAGGCAAGTGCGGCATATCTTGCTGAAAATCAAAAAAAGTCTGGCGTTAAAGTTACCGCCTCTGGTCTTCAATACGAAGTCTTAACCCAAGGTAAAGGTCATAAACCCAATCCAGAAGATGTGGTCACAGTGGAATATGTTGGCACTCTTATCGATGGGACTGAGTTTGAAAATACGGTTGGACGTAAAGAGCCCACTCGGTTTGCATTAATGTCGGTGATCCCCGCTTGGGAAGAGGGATTAAAGTTGATGCCTGTGGGGTCTAAATACCGTTTTGTGGTACCAGCAAGCCTTGCCTATGGCACTGAAGCCGTAGGTATTATTCCTCCTGAGTCAGCACTTATCTTTGAAATTGAACTGAAAAATATTGAGAAACCCAGCGAAATGAAAGAGATGAAAAATAAAAAGATGATGCCTGCACACGGTTAATCTGGCTCCTAAAACGAGTTGTTTGGAGAGTGAAATGGAGACTGGAATGGTGAGCTTAGGACTAGGCATTGGCATCAGTTTACTGTTGTTTGTTGCTTATATTTACTGGCAGCACATGCGTCTAAACCTAGTCATGGGAATAGCACAGTTGCCAAACATGTCGAGCAAAGTGCCCTTTGCGATGGGAATCGTCCTAGTGCTGCTTACCCTTGCTGTCTACAGTCAAACAGGCCGTTTTAGGGATTGGGATCAAGGTCGGATTGATGAAAATATTGATTATTTAGTGGCGGCCGAGATCACTAAAGCCAGTCGTTGGGCTCAGAGTGAGCCGCAAAACACCTTGGCACTTATGTCATTAGCTCAGGCTTACAATGCGGGAGGTTTGTACTCAGATGCAGTGCTGACCTTAGATAAATTACTCGAAATAGGGGGAGAAGATGCTGAAGTGTTAGGGGCAAAAGCTAACGCGCTTTATTACCGCGAGCTTCGGCAAATGACACCTGAAACCCAAGAGGTGATTACCAAAGCATTAGCACTCTCTCCCTTTGAGCCTCAAACCCATATGTTACTCGCGGCAGATGCTTACTTGCATGCTCGTAACCAAGAGGCGATTGACCATTGGCAGCTTTTGCTCAAACACAATGGGGACAGTATCAACCGTGAAGCAATCGATAATGCGATTGCAAAAGCACAAAGCAAAATGAATGAAAGATGAAACCCGTTTCTATCAACCCTCGCCGTAAAGATCTGTCCCTGCAAGGAGTCTGGCGAGGCGTTGATATTTTTAATAAAAGGATAAATAGAATGAAGAAATATTATGCATTGTTGCTGTTAGTGCCCTTGCTATTTGGCTGTAATAAAAGCGAGGCCACAGACCATGTTCATAAAGCCGAGATGATCCACGAGCATGACCGTTGTCATTTATGCGGCATGGTGATCACTAAATATCCCGGACCTAAAGGGCAAGTGCACCTCAAGGCTGAGAAAACGGTACCTAAGTTTTGTTCTAGCCGCGATATGTTTAACTTTGCATTACAGCCTGAAAATAAAAGACAAATTGATTACATGATGGTGCATGACGCGGGCACGACCGATTGGGATCAACCTGACGATGGCGCCTTTATTGATGCCGCTAGTGCATTTTATGTTTACGGCACCAGTAAAAAAGCCGTGATGGGGCCAGCTGTGGCACCTTTTAGCACTAAAGCCGCCGCCGAAGCCTTTGCTAAGGAATACGGTGGCCGAGTGCTGAGATTTGATGACATCACCCTAGAACTGCTCGCGGGTGATAAATAAGGTTGTGATGATGAAGCTGCGTCTCGTCCTTATTTGGCTGCTGTGCTTTGCCTCTTGTACTTGGGCTGCACTCATTCGGGTAACAGATACAGATTCACTCACCCTTGCCCTTAACAAAGCCCAAGCAGGTGACACCTTAGTGCTAGCCACTGGGGTGTATGAAGGCTCCTTTAAGGTGACGCAATCCATTTCGCTAAAGGGGGAAATAGGCGCGACATTAGATGCACTGCGCCAAGGCAGTGCGTTGGTCATTGAGGCGCCTCAGGTGAGTATTGAGGGGCTCAATATCCGCCACTGGGGACGGGATCTGTATTACCGTGATGCCGCCATTTTACTCAAAAAAGGGGCGGATAATGTGCTGATTAAGGGAAACCGCTTGGTGGGTGATGGTTTTGGTATTTATGGCGAACAGCTAAACTCGCCCACCATCACGAACAATAGTATTAGTGGTAACGGCGCCATTCATGTACTTGATCGGGGTGATGGCATTTATCTTAAGCATGTTAATTCGCCACAAATTGACCGAAATCAGCTCATTTTTGTCCGTGATGGTGTGTATTTAGAGTCCGTTACCCACAGCCGCATTTATGAAAATCAATTCACTAAGCTGCAATATGGTATTCACTACATGTATACCCAAGCCGACGAAGCGTGGCAAAACCAAGCGATTGCCGTCGATGGCGGTTATGCCCTAATGAATTCAACCCATATTTACCTGCACCACAACCGTGTGACTCAGGCGCGGGACTTTGGCATTTTGCTCAACATTACTGAGGCATCTCATGTGCAAGCCAATGTTGCGAGTCAAATCCATAACCCTAAGGGCACTGTGGAGCTTGGCAATGAAGGGAAAGGTATTTTTATTTACGCCGCTCAACATAACCGTATTCAAGATAACGAGTTTAGCCACAGCGATACCGGGATCAGTATGGCCATGGGCGGAGAGGAAAATCGCCTTTGGCATAATCGTATTATGGCCAATCAAACCCAAGTTAAATATGTCGGAGAAACTCAACTTGAATGGAGTTATCAGGGGCAGGGGAATTACTGGTCGGAATATCAAGGTTGGGATCTGAATGGCGATGGATTCGGGGATATTGTCCATAGGCCGAATGACAGTTTAGATAAACTGTTTTGGCTTTATCCTGAAGCCAAACTGTTGATGGAAAGCCCCGTTGTGTTGTTACTGCGTTGGGTGGAACGCCAATTTAAGCCCCAAGTGACGAGCGGTATAAGTGATAGTTTTCCCCTAATGCAAAGTGGCGCGCATGTACTGATTGATGGAGGTTCGCTATGAATCATCAAACTTTGACCTGCTCAGCGAATAAGCCTGTAGTGAATGCTGATGTGGTTGTTAAAGCGACAAATATCAGTAAATGCTATGGCAAGTTTAAGGCACTGGATGATGTGAGTTTTGAGGTGTTAGCGGGTCAAGTGATCGCACTCCTTGGGCATAATGGTGCGGGTAAATCTACGTTACTCAAGCTTATTTTGGGATTACTTACCCCCACAAGTGGCTTGCTCCAAGTTCAAGGTTATAGTGTCGGAAGTATGAATGCCAGACAGAGTTTGTCCTTAGGCTATTTACCTGAAAATGTGAGTTTTTATGACAATATGACCGCCAATGAGCTGCTGCGATATTTCGCTAAGCTTAAGGGCGTTGCCTTGCCTAAAGTGCATGAATTACTTGCTGAATTTGGTTTAGAGGCCGCTAAAGATAAGCGTTTGAGTACTTTTTCTAAGGGGATGCGGCAACGTCTTGGACTCGCGCAGGCGATATTGGCTGAGCCTAAGGTACTGTTACTCGATGAACCGACAGTTGGCTTAGATCCCTTGGCATCGGCTTTCCTGTATCAAAAAATCGCTCAGCTCAGGGCGCAGGGCTGCGCCATTATTATCAGTACCCATGAGTTGGGATTAGTACAAGATCAGATGGATCGCGCTTTGATCTTAGGTCGAGGGCGAATGTTGGCTTCGGGAAGCTTAACCTCCCTGAGGGCGGCGACTCAGTTGCCAAATCATATCTTGTTGCATTTTCTATCTAATACTCAAAGGCAAGCATTGCTAGCGGATCCTATTTTAGCGGCATGTGTTAAGGCAAGCGCGGGGCAGGGACTCATGCTCGCCGTGTCACAGGAGCAAAAGTCAGCCGTGTTAAATCACTTATTACAAAAAGTGCCCGTGGGGGATTTTTCTATTGAACCTCCTAGTTTGCAGAGTGTATTTCATCATTACATGGAAAGTCTTTGCCCCCTTCAGTCGTCAAAAATGCCTACAAAGACTATTAACATAACAGATATAAATCAGGCGATTAATTTGGAATCAGTCCTATGAACCGTTCCGAGGTTTTGCACCATCGATTAAGTGCCCTGAGCATAGTGAGCACCATAGCCGCCAAAGAGTTTAAGGATAATGTACGTAATCGTTGGTTATGGATGATGGCGGGAATCTTGTTGCTGCTATCTCTGTGTGTGAGTTTTATGGGCAGCGCTGTGTCCGGCAACTTAGTGGTATTTGAGCCTGCCCAAATCCTTTCTGGGTTAGTCACTTTATCGGTATTTATGCTCCCTTTAGGTGCGATTTTGTTGAGTTATGACAGCTTTGTTGGTGAAAAAGAATCCGGCACTCTGCTGTTACTGCTGACCTATCCATTAGCACGTTGGCATCTGGTGTGCGGCAAGTTTTTAGGCCATGCCTGTGTGATGACCATTGCCTGCATTTTGGGCTTTGGTTTAACAGGATTAATACTGATATCACTGGGCGATATTCAGACCCAGTTATCCATAGCTATTGGGTTTATCCATATGATTATGAGCAGTATTTTGCTGTCATTAGTGTTCGTGCTCTTGGGTTATTGGGTTAGCTTGTGTGTGCGAGAAAAAGCCAAGGCACTGGGGATATTACTCATTTTATGGTTTGTGCTTGTGCTGGTTTATGATCTGATTTTACTCAGTGCAGTGGTTGGAATGAGTGAGATATTTAATCGTACTGTATTCAATCTACTGATTTTGTTGAACCCTACTGATCTGTTCCGTGCTTTAAATTTACTCGCGACTCCCTCGGATACACTCGCGGCTAAAAGTAGTCTCACTCTGCTTGCTCAAACTGGGCTGGGCTTACCCTTAATGTATGGTTTGCTGGGTGGCTGGATTGGTGCATTGCTTTTGTGTTGTTCTTGGATCTTTAAATACCAAGAAATCTAGTTTAGCGACCTCTGTATTAGTCTAACTTTGTACTTATTAAACAATGACTAAACTGAGTATAGAGTCACACTCTTATATGTTGTTAAAAGGTAAAATAAACCATCTTGACTTGGTGATTGCATATCATCGTTTTCTTTGAAAGAAACAATGTCACATGATGATTGCATGTTGTTAGTGTAATCAAACTTTATCAGTATTGGCTGATCTTTCAGGCGTTTAACATGCATAAAATCACATCTTATTTAATGTTAGATGAACAGGCTAAGGAATTAGTCGATCATGTGAATGGGACAACCATCAGCCTGACTTTTTCCGAAACGGCCTTATTAGTGCTGCTGTTATCATCCACGAATGCCATTTTTACTAAGGAAGAATTGCTGCAGGTCGGCTGGCCTGAAAGGGTGGTTGCTCCTACCTCTTTAACGCAATGCATCAGTACTTTACGTAAAAAGCTCGAACCCTATACCGAAGTGCAGCTTAAAACCGTGGCACGCCGCGGGTATCAATTGCATATCTCTGAACAATCCCATGTAAAGATGCTGGCGATCAATGATGCGAATGCAATTCGTGATGCCTTAGTGGGGGTGTCGGTTTGGACTAAAGTTGCTGGTATTGCCCTCTTGTGCGCTATCTTGGCAATCGTTTGGTATGTGAGCGACCACCATGCGGTGGTTAAACAGGTGGCTAAATGGCATGCCGATAAATATATCAGCCTCAATATTGGTGGCACGCTGGGGACGGCGCGAACCTTCTATATTGGTGATGAGGATCGTTTACATCCTTCATGGTGGCAAAAACATTTAGCGCCAGAGGGAAATCACATCAATAACCTTAATTACTTCAGTGCATTTACCTCAACAGATGGCAAAAATTATTCGATGGCGATTTGCCCTGAGCTGGACGCCGATGCCTGCAGTGGTCACGGCATCATCAATATCACGGCGATAGATGCAAAACCCGCAGGATTAAATATGGCGGAGTTTATTCCGCTGAGCCAAATAATGGAGCAGCGCATTCGCTATAACCGTATTGTCCTCCCTGCGGATGATAAAGGAATGGGTGAGTTACTTGAGCATAATTACCATGCGGATATTTATTTTCCCGTCGCGGGCGAACTCTTAGTTCGTAACGATCTCAGTATGTCTCTGGTCTATGAAGGGCAAAATAAGGGTAAGTTTTATTCGACCTCCTGTATTACAGATCAAGATTGTTTAACGACGCCGATTAAATACACTATTCGCGGTGAGTTTGAGCAGTACCAGACCACAATTGATGACCTTAAAGTTGATGTCTTTCACGTTAAAGTGTTACAAAAAGAACTGACAAAACCGGATGAAGTCAGCCATTCTGCTATGCAGTTCTACCGTGAAATTCGTAAGCATGATATCCGTGATGAAGATTTATTTTATTATCGTGTTTATCAAAATGAGCACACGGCAGTATGGATCATTCCTCAGATGGGACAAGTACTTGCGTGGACTCAGTACACTCAGATCAAATTATAGAGTAGTCATTAGCCAAACTTGATTAAGCCGACATAGTGTCGGCTTTTTTGTGCCTGCAGTTGAGCGCGGTCGTGATGATACTAAGCTGCGTGTTTAAGCGTCTGGCTCAAATTGTTTGCATTAACTTTCTATCATAAAAATTGGCTTTGTTTTACTTCTTCATTCAGTGCCAGTTACACTGCCAAACTTAGCAATCACACTATAAATACAATAATAAAAAAGAGAGGAGTCATTCATGTCGGACCGTCTTATTCCCGTGCTATTACTGTCAACTTCAGTACTGGCTGGGCTCACTGCTTGCAGTGATAACACCACAGAAAACACCGTAAAAACCAGCGAAAACGCGCCAAAAAGTCAAGACGTTGCGGCTCAAATGCCGATTGGCATTAATGTCGCGGCTATGACGCCAACGGTAAAACCAGGGGATGATTTTTATACCTACGCCAATGGCGAGTGGATGAAAACGACGATGATCCCAGCCGATCGCTCCAGCACTGGCGCTTTCCTCGTTGCCTTTGAAGCAACCGAAAAGCATAAAACCAGTTTGATTGCCGATCTGGTGAAAGCGCAACATGCGGTGGGGAGCGACGAAGCGCGTATCGCCGATTTCTACAAGGCTTACACAGATACCGCCGCTATTGATGCCGCAGGAATGAAGCCTGCCGAGGCGGATATTGCCCGTTATGAGGCCATTGCGAGCAAGCAGGATTTATCTGCGGCGTTAGGCGGAAATCTGCGCGCCGATGTCGATCCTCTCAACGCGACTGACTTTTATACCGAAAACCTATTTGGGATCTTCGTCACCCAAGGTTTAGCCACGCCGGGCGAAGTCTTACCTTACTTTTTACAGGGCGGTTTAGGCTTACCTGAGCGTGAATATTACCTGTCTGCCGATCCTAAAATGGTCGACATTCGCACCGCTTACCGCGCTTACATTGAAATCTTGCTCAAAGATGCTGGTGTGAGCGATGCCGCTGTTCGTGCCGATCGTATTTTTACCCTTGAAAACAAGATTGCCGCGGCCCACGCCAGCCGTGAAGCAAGCGAAGATTTTACCCAGTCTTCGGGGGTATGGAACCGTGCTGACTTTGATACCAAAGCACCGGGCATCGATTGGACTGCCTTTCTAGCGGCGGCGCAACTGGGTAATCAGCCTAAATTTGCGGCCTACCATGCAACGGCGATTACGGGACTTTCTGCGCTTGTGGCCTCTGAGCCTTTAGAAGCATGGAAAGATTGGCTCGTGTTCCACCATATCAACAGCCATGCTGATGTGTTGCCATCGGCAATCGACAACGCTTCGTTTGCCTTTAATGGCACTAAGCTTTCTGGCACGCCAGAGCAGCGCAGCCGCGATAAACGTGCCTTAGCGGCACTCGACCAATATTTAGGTGATGCCGTAGGCCATGCCTATGCCGAGCAATATTTCCCTGCTTCGGCCAAAGCAGAAGTCAGCACTATGGTGGATAACATAGTGGCCGCCTTCGGTCAGCGAGTGGAAAAACTCGATTGGATGGACCCTTCAACCAAGAAAGAAGCCCTAGCAAAAGTGGCCACTATGGCAGTGGGCGTGGGTTATCCCGATAAATGGCGCAATTACGACAGCTATGCAGTGACTGCGACCAATGCCTACGCCAATGCCATCAATGGCGAAAAAGTGGAGTACAGCCACCAGTTAGCCAAGATTGGCAAACCAATGGATAAAGGCGAGTGGTGGATGACGCCGCAAGTGGTGAATGCGGTGAATTTGCCGGTGCAGAATGCGCTTAACTTCCCTGCGGGTATTTTGCAACCGCCATTCTTCGATGCTAAAGCCGATGCCGCTTACAACTATGGCGCGATTGGCGCTGTAATTGGTCATGAAATCAGCCATAGTTTTGATAACAATGGCGCGGCCTTTGACTCGACTGGTGCTATGCGTAACTGGTGGACGCCCGCTGACTTTGCTCAATTTGATAAGCAAGGCGATGCGTTAGCGCAGCAGTTTGATGCTTATGCGCCTTTCCCTGATTTACACGTGAATGGCAAGTTGACCTTAGGTGAAAACATTGCCGACGTAGCAGGTTTAGCCGCCGCTTATGATGCTTATCACGCCTCGCTTAAAGGCAAAGATGCCCCAGTGATTGGAGGCTTTACGGGTGATCAACGCTTCTTTATCGGCTTTGCGCAAACCTGGGCCACTAAGATGCGTGACGAAGCCCTGCGTGCTCGGGTGGCAACCGATGGACATGCCCCCGGCATGTACCGCGCGCTGACCGTGCGTAACTTAGATGCTTGGTATACTGCATTCGATGTTAAGCCTGGCGATAAGCTGTATTTAGCCCCTGAAGATCGCGTTAAGATCTGGTAAGTTTACTGCGTTGATTTGAAAGGAAGGGGAACACTAACGTTCCCCTTTTTATTAACGATTTTGCAGTCGGTTGTAATCCAGCCACCCACTTTCTATCGGGTGATTGTCGAAAAAGATCTGATTGAGTTTGTCACTAAAGGCCCAAAACTTCGGATCAGTACGGCGTACACCCACCATATCTAACAGTGCTTCATAGTCTTTTTCAGTTTGCATTTTCTCTATTGTCGCTACGACGTTAGGCAAGTCCTGTTCTTTCACTCGCCAAAATGCCTCAGGATAACTGCCCAATAAGCCATGCACTAAAGTGACGTCATCTTTAGCGGGTTCGCGGTTACTCGCCTCATTAAACAGGCTCGAAATATTCCGATGGGCGCTATTGCGAACTAAGGTAAATATCTCAGCTTTACCCGCTTTTTCAGGTTCCACCATGATCATGGTTAGTTCTGGTAACAGGGTCGCTTGTGTGCCTTTTAATCGATCTAATGTGTGTAAAAGTGCTTTGCTATGTATTTTCAAGCTGCTGTTTTCTATGTGATATCGATTGGGTTGAACCTTAGCAACCTTCTGTCCGAGTTTTTGATACAGCTCGCCCTTTAGATCGTCACTAAAGTAGAGTACGCCCGTAGGCTGATGAAAGGTGTTGATATCCCCTGCGATAAAGGCCGTGAGCTGAGTACCTGCCCCTTGATACCAATCACTCAACTGCTTGCGTCTTTCCTCCTGCGGCAATAGGGTCAGGAAATTCGATTCCCCCTCCATACGTAAAAAATCCATGTATAAGCGAGTTAATAGCTGGTGGCCGTAGTTACCATAAACATCGAAACCCGCGACCAATAAATAGTGGATACGCTCCAGCAAGGCATAATCGATAATCCAAGCCGTTTTGGGCGGTTCGCCGACTAAGCCTTTCACCACAGTGGCATTGTCGAAGTGGCGCAGCACTGTCAGGCTGGCATTATCATTGTTGTCGTCGCCATCCCAGAGTCCGTCTATGGTGAGGTGCTGGCCGTTTTTGAATTTCTCGTTCAAGAACTGATTACGCGCCCGCATATATTTGCCTTGCTTGGCGGCATATTTCACCCAAGTTACTGCGAGTGCAGTGCTTTCTTCCTCTGCAGGCATACGTAGATTTTCAAGTTGGGAATGGTAAAAGGCGCTAAAGTCAGTGTCGTCCATATAATCTGGAGTCACAAAGTACACCCAGAATCTATCGTTAATGACATTGAGCGCCACCTGACCACGGCACACTGGGCCTTTGATAAAGCCCATAATGGTATCTTGGGCGCGGGTCAGCATAAATCGATAGCGCGCACTGGCAGGAATTTGAATAAAGGCTTCAAAGGGATTGGCCGCAACGCTCGGCTTGTAGCTCGGCAGTTGAGTGACTGAGTAATCCGCATCGATAAACCATTGTTGCCAGTTATTTAGCAAGCCGGTATTCAAAGCGTAGGGGATGTGGGTTTTATCGACTATGGTTGCCCGATAAGGCCGAAAGCGGTAATAGACTCGCTCCACCTTAGGATCGTCGAAGGGACGACGGGAGGCGATAATATCCAGCGCTTGCCCCGGCGGCGTCCGAGAACGCACTAACTCGAAGAATAAAGGCTGGGCGTTCGGTTGATTTAAAGACTCAAAATATAAGTGGAAGGCAAACAAATGCTCATAAATGTAACGTGCACTTAATTGGCTTTTTAAACTGTCGCCGTTTAAAAACGTCTCCCAGTGGGTTATTTCTGCAATAAATTCAGGTGTAAGCGCCTGTGCAAATGGCAGTGGTGCACCTTGCTCAAGCCAGTGCATCAACACTTGATGTTCATTCGCATTCAGTGCTGGCAAGCCATAAGGCATACCTGCAAGGGGCTGGCTTTGCTCGTATTTGTCCATTTCCTCTAGGCTGGCGCACTGTTGAACTCTGTCTAGGCTGAAATCAAAACGCTTATCTAAAATCTTGTCTTTGGGCAGAGGATGCATTTGCTTAAGCGTGAGCATTCTGGCTAATACTGAGGCTTGGGTATTAGCTTCTGGGGTTTGATCGCGCTCGTTTAGCATGGGGTAAAACCCGCGTTGACGCCAAGCTTCAGGGGTAAAGGCATCGACAAGTAAGCGATTAGGTGTGGCAGCGACTAAGCGTGTGCCTTGGTAAACCTTTTCCTTACTCGCCCCACGCTCCATACCTTCGCTTGAGGTCATTTTTAACTGACAGGGGGCATCGTAACAGGCATGACATACCACGCAGCGGCTATTGAGAATAGGCTCAACTTGTGTGTGCACAAACTCGGCTTGTTGAATAAATTGGTCGTTAAGCTGTGCATTTTCGACGCGTTTTTGCGGTGAGCTAGTGCCAAACAGGCTATTGAAATCGATTTGCGCTACGCTGGCACAACCTGTCGCTAACAGCACTGCGACCAACAATAACCTCTTCCATCCCCCTTTTATCGCGTTCATTCACCGCTCCTTCATTTGCCACATGCTATTTAGCAGAGTTAGGCTTTTTAGCCCACTGATAAGTATCACTTTAGCAGAAGAGTGTGTTGGATTTGAAATTTGCAGCCAGATGTTGTTCAAGGAGCTGACTTAAATTGCCCTACAGACTTTTGGTCGCTGCTCGAAACTTGGGTAAGATAGCGGCTATAAAAGCGTACCTGTGATGGCTGTATTAATTGCACCAGTATTGTTGTGGCAATAACAAAAGGATGAAGTATGACTGCTGATAACCGCTATTTTTACGAACCGAGCAAAGGCCATGGCCTTGCACACGATCCTTTAAATGCGATTGTGGGGCCTCGACCGATCGGCTGGATTTCATCGCGGAATACTCAGGGGCAACGCAATCTTGCACCTTACAGCTTTTTTAATTGTTTCAACTACAAACCGCCCATCATCGGCTTTGCCAGCACAGGCTGGAAAGACAGTGTTGCTAATATCGTCGAGACAGGGGAGTTTGTGTGGAACCTCACCACCCGCGGCTTAGCCGAGCAGATGAATCAAACCTCCGCCATGCTGCCACGCGGTCAAGATGAGTTTAGCTTTGCCGGACTCACGGCTAAAGCAGGCACCATTGTTAAGGCAGACTTAGTGGCTGAAAGCCCAGTAAACTTCGAATGCAAATTGTCCCAATGTATCCAGTTAACTGCCGCTAATGGCGACAAGATTGATACTTGGTTAGTGTTAGGAGAAGTGGTGGCCGTGCATATTGCTAAGCATTTACTCAATGCCGAGGGGATTTATCAAACTGCTCTTGCCGAGCCCGTATTACGTGCCGGCGGCCCATCGGCTTATTATGGGATCTGTGAAGATCTGCGTTTTGATCTACATAGACCACAAGTGTAAGGGGCTGCTCAGGTGCCGCAGGGCTTTGGGTGTTCAAACTTCGTTTAAGTTTTTGACTTATGAGTTTTGGTATCTCATGGCAGAGCAATCTAAAGCTTTTTTTAAAATCAAAGTCAAAGTCGTGGGGCTTCACCCCACACCCGACCAAGGAGGACTGCTCGTCCTATCCTCCTTGGATGCTCCATGACGCCCCTAGCGAAGTTACATGCATTAGTTACTTGTCTCATACTCCAATAAAAATCGCCTAACGGCTCAGATGGCACATCCATGTGCCTCCGAGCCTGCGCCATCATCCATGATGTCGCCACGGCATTTTTATTTGCGTATTTCGACAACTTCGCCGGGGGAGGTGAACTCCTGCTATTTCGGGGTTAGCTATTAATCTCAAAAGAGCGCTCGGTTCTATCTTTTACTGTTGCTTGAAGACAACGTTAAAGCAGATTATGTTATTGTTTTAAAATGGAACGCTGATTTTTTGTTAGGTATTAAATATATGTCTGGTAAGCGTCACCACTTTGTTCCTCGATTTCTCCAAGCTGGATTTGCTAGTCATACAAACGGTAGCGAGACTTTTACGTGGGTATATCGTAAGGATTTAAAGATCTTCAATACTAATACGATCAACATTGGTATAGAAGGGCAGTTTTATTCACTAAATGGGGATACGCAGGTCGATGACAATATAACAGTTGCTGAAGTTCGCCACAGTGCTTTAGTTGAAGAATTACGCAATGCAAGAGATGATTCAGTGCTTAACAATAAGGCAATTGCTGAATTGCTCGCGCATTTTGAAGTAAGAACTCGCTACCTACGCCAAAGTTTTTGTTGTTCTGTCAATGTTCTGATTGAGGAGTCACTTCGGTTCGTCGAGGACAAGCATGCATTTGAGCGGTATGTACAAAATAGGATATTTAATGACCCAAATACTCTACAAAATGCAATTACTAATGAATTGAAGTTACGGTATCTTTCTGACTCAGTCCCAGAAGAGTTTATCAATATTATTCAGTCTCTTATTGAACAGTCTTTGCCTAATATTTTTGATTATTTACCTGTGATAGTAGAACAATTTCGAATAGCAGTTCCGGAGATTATAAAATCATCGGCTAAATCTGGTCATCTAAAAGGGTTACAACAGACGATAGCTCCACCATTAAAAACAGATATTTATGAACGCTTAGTTTATAGGATCATACATACCCAAGATATGGTAGTTCCATTGGGAGACTCTATGCTTGTTTTTCAAGTAGAAGGTGATAGAACTTTCAAGCCGTTCACTGAGAAGGATGATCATGTACAAGCGGTTTATTTACCACTTTCTTCTAGCTGTATTTTAGTTGGAAGTGCGAATGATACATTTTCAGATATATCGTTTCTTCCTACAGTAATTGCACAATGTTCACTCGAATATTTTATCAGTGCTACTAACAGCGCTGAGAATAGTATTCTTCAAAGTCGTATCGGCGAGTTTGCGTACATACTTTCTCAAGATCAGATTAAAGCCCTTGTCGATGGTGTAACTAGTGAAGCTATAAAGCTTTCGAATGGACTTTAAATAGCTAAGGAGAGATAAGTGCCTTTTGATTTATCGGAAGAACAATTAGTCCTAACTGAACAAGAGTTGGGTTCAACATTGCCACGCGAATATCGTGAAGCAATGAAATTAGATAATGGTGGCGAGGCTGCTACGGCAGAAGATGATTGGGAGTTGTACCCGATTAAAGATACTTCCGATAGAAAACGAATTTCCCGCACTTGTCATCACATCCTTTATGAAACTAGTTCCTGCAAAGGGTTCGGTCATTTCCCTGAGAATGCCATCACAATTGCGGGCAATGGGTTAGGTGACCAAATGGTTTTTATAAAAGAGTCAGGCAGGTTTTTGGACACGGTTTATTTGTGGCTTCATGAAACTGGCGAGCTTCAACAATTAGCCGCTTCTTTTAATGGAATTAAAAAGCTATAAATAGTGATAACAGTATGATTAAAATTAAATTTTTAACTCGTTAGCTACAGATAATACCTATCACCTGCGAAGTTGCTGAAGGGGTTGAAGAAAATCGCGTGAGCGATTTTCGAATAAGCACGAAGCCAGTCACTAATGAATGTAACTTCGCTAGGGAGAATGCTGCGCAGCAGCGTTATGAACGAGAGTCATGGATAATGGAATGGACCCATCCACTTTTAATCGGCCTCGCAATGGGCCACGATGTAGTCGCTAAAACTCATCAGAAAGAGGACGGGTCCACCTATGAAGATTACTACAATCGGTTTAGATATCGCAAAGTCTGTTTTTCATGCTGTTGGCGTCGATAAAGCGGGTAAGTTAATCAAAAAGAAAATGCTTAGACGCAAGGACTTACTTCCCTTTCTTGCTCAAATTGAGCCGTGTCTGATTGTGAT
>NZ_JAKKRO010000083.1:0-14786 GCF_025654235.1 Shewanella sp. SM32
ATGTTCTGAGGTTGGTTTACTTCCGGGCACAGGACGACCTTGTTGTTTGGCTTTATCCCGCCAATTATACAAAGTTTGCAGCCCAATCCCTTCGTTTCTTGAAACTTCAGCTACGGTCATATTCGAAGGCGGCAGTAACTTATTTAAGATCTGCTGCTTACGTTCTTCACTATAACTCGGCACAATTAAGCCTTAACGCCCCAACTGGTTAAATTTTAAGTAGTGACAACTATCCTGCCAGAGCGGGAAAGAAACAAATTATTATTCTCGTATTTTAAAGATCGTCATTTTTCAGTTGATAATACAAAATATGCTGAGCTTATTTTACGGAAAAAAGTTAGGGTGAGGTAAATCTCTTTTAAATCAGTAGCCTCGATTTGGTAGGGGAGTGGTTTGCACCCATTCACCCCCCCATTTTTCCTCCATTTCCCCTTTATTTAAGTTCTTAAGATTGCTTATAGTTACCTCGTACATTTACACATAAATGAGGTGACTATGTTTGATGCAACTCCTAGCTATTCAATTATTAGACTTGTTAGCGTTATTCAGTTAACGGGACTATCACGCTCTACTATCTATGACAAACAAAACCCGCGATCACCGCGATACGATCCGACTTTCCCTAAAAAAGTGACACTTGGGGCCAGAGCCGTTGGTTGGTATTTCGGTGAAGTTGAAGCATGGCTTAAATCAATAAGAGTTCAGTAATGGATTAAAGGTGAACTGGTAACTGACCATATGACTTATTATCAAAGGAAAACTGATATGTCTGAACGTTTTGAAAATAAAAACTTACCTCCGCGGCGGTATAATAAAAATATATATATTACATTTCCAGTATCTAATGGAGTTTTTCCTCGAATAGGAGAAGGTACTCTGTTAGGTAATACGATACTTGAAACTCATTTAATTACTAAAGCAGCATATCCCTTAATTGCCAGTACAGCGCTTGCTGCTATTTCTACCGCCTTACAGGTACATATAGATGTTGAACTACCAATAGGGAAGATTTGTCCAATCTCGCTTAACTTATTAACTTGTGCTGATTCAGGTGAGCGAAAATCTACGGTTGAAAATTTATTAATGGCAGGGATTAAAAATTACCAAAAAAAGCGTGAATTATCTTGTAAAGAACAGTTAATTAAGTATGAGATTTTGAGAGAGGTACATGATGCTAAATCCAAGTCGCTTAAAAAAAGATTGCTCAGAAATGCAGGAATCTAGGAACACAGAAAATGAAGTAAGTGAAGTAAATGAAATAAATGATCCTTTACAAGAGTTGATCGAGCATGAAGCAAAACAACCACAACGGCCAAAGGCTTTCAGAATTATGTATGAGGATAGTACGATAGCGGCGCTTACGTTTGGACTCAAGAATGACTCACCACATGCGTATCTTGGGTCAAGTGAGGGCGGTGTGCTAATGAATAGTGCCTTAATGTCAAACACACCTGTGCTTAATGCCATTTGGAGTGGAGATGATGTCACTGTTGCAAGAAAAACAACAGATTCTTATACGCTTTCAGGTGTTAGGTTAACTACACATATCATGATCCAGCCTCAAGCATTGAAACGATTTATGGATAAATCACAGGATGTTGTAAGAGGCAATGGTTATCTTTCTCGCTTTTTAGTGTGCTTCCCAATGCCTCTTAGCGGTGGTCGGAAAACCAATGGGATCAGGTATGAGAAAGAATTTATCAATCAATTCAATCAAAGAATAGAAGAATTACTAGAGGGTAAATAAATGGAACGTAGAATAGTAAAATTTTCAGATGACGCGATAGATTTATGGTTAAATATATCTAACGATATTGAATTTAAAATGGCTCCTGGGGGAATTTACGAGAATGCCAGAGATCATGCTTCAAAACTAGCAGAAATTATTGCTAGAACTGCAGCAAATATTCACTATTTTGAACATAATTTTGACTCTAAAATATCAGTTGAGTCATTAAGAACAGCAATTGACTTGGTGAGCTATTACTCTTTTCACTTTTTAAATAATTTTTGCCCACCACCTATGGAGGTCATTTTGGGGCAAAAGCTAGCTCTATGGTTAAATTCATATCGTGATCGAGGGTATCGGTATATTAAAAAGAATAAGGTCTTACAACTTGGCCCTCCTATGTTAAGGAAAAGCAAGAATTTAAATGATGCGTTGAACGAACTTTTATCGAATAGACTTATTGATGTTTTTGATTATAATACCACGGTTGTTATTGATTTGTATCCTGGAGCTCCTTATGACAGAATTATCTTTGAACGTGATATGAACCTGTTTAATATCAATCAAAATGGTCCTGTGTAGCTTGATTGTTTTCTGCATATAAAATCAGAGTTGGTTTTTATATTGTATAGTTTTGACATCTGCTTCTTGACGAGCATATTTTATTTCAGACTGTTTGTTCTGTGAGGGGCTCGTTTGTTTTCAATTGCTGCGACTCCTAGGTTGTTAATATTATATTGATAATCTATGGTTGTTATTTTTATAACTTTAAGGTTGGTATGGTGTGTCTCAGTATAACAATAGAAACTTAACCGTATTAAATGCCAAAGAGTTTAGTGGACTGCCAATTCTTCAATTTAAAAATGGAGTCTATGGGGAGTATTTGCACAATAACTTTAACGTTATCTATCACGCATTAAATAGGTATGCAAAGGTTTTCGCTGTGAGAGTTGACTTGAGATTTCCTGACTATTTTGACACCGATAATAACCGTTATGTTACGCGGTTTATTGAATCTCTAAAAGCGAAAATTAACGCAAATTATAATGCAAAGTGTAAAAATACTGAAGGATTTGTGCATCAAAGTGAAGTACTGTATATCTGGGTGCAGGAAACCGGGGAACTTAACCGATCACACTACCATCTTTGTTTGTTTTTTAATGGCAATGCTTATAGAAGTTTAGGTGTATTTGAACTTGGTAGACCTAATTTGTATAACCGAATCGTTAAAGCTTGGGCGAGTGCGCTAGCGTTGGATGTTGTTGCAGCACAAGGCTTAGTTCACTTTCCCAAAGCGCCTTGCTATCTATTAGAGCGTGGTCGGATTCACCTGAACCATACTTTACGTGCGTTGTTTCTGCGGTTAAGTTACTTTGCCAAAGTTGACAGTAAGACCTATGGTGATGGACGTCGTCATTATGGCTGTAGTCGATTATTGGGTAGGCTACAAGTTGATGATTAACTTACTTTGTACGATTGCTGCTAGTACAAATAGGAAAGTAAAGGGCAAGGGGCTCAAATCCCTTGCTTTTGTGTTTATTGAGAGTAGCAGTATATTCATAATCGCTCATCCATGCGAAGACCTCTTTGCTGATGCATCTCTATCAATATCCGGCTTCTTTTTGGTGACGGATACACAATACGGTCAATCGTTCACCGCCATCATACTGGTACATTGCCAGATAACCCGTATCACCAAAGTCAATCAGCAGTTCCCTAAAGCTAAAGTCATTGTCATCGATAGGCCGGCCAATGTCTGGATAGCTTTCCAGTTTTCTAATGGTATTGATTATGGCGCTGGCAGCGCGTTGTGCGGCGGGGGGATTTTTAGTGCGAAGAAACTCACGTAAGCGCTCTAAATCACGTAATGCAGTGGCGGTGAAGATTATTTGTGGCATGTAGGGGCAGCCTTTTCATTTTCACTTCCCCAGGACTCCAGCCAACTCACCACTTCGTCACCGGTGACATGCAAGCCTGATGTCTGGTGCTCTTCCCATGCGCGTAACGCTTCTTGCTGCAGCGCCTCGCGCTTCTCTTCTCTCTCAACGTATTCACGGATCGCTTCACGCATCATCCAGTGTGATGAACGTTTACGCGTTTCGGCTAAATGCTCGACTCTGGCTTTAATATCGGCATCTAATTTAACCGACACGGGTTTGATTGTGCTCATCTGTTACTCCAAAGGTAATGCTTAGTACTACTAGGTAATACCTTAGCATAACGTAGTACAAAAAAATAATGATTACACGTTTACTTGCCTGCATGAGCAACGCCATAAGCTCAAGGATGATAGAAGATAGTTTGTATTACTTAACTGGGCAAACCTGTTACGCCGTCATCACGCTAATCTTCAACGTAATCGCAAGAGGGATAAAAACGATAGCGGCAAGTGATGCCGCTTCGTTTAGAGGGGTTGGCTAATGGGGGACTTAGCACTCAATACCGTAGCTGAAGTATTAAGACTTAAGCCAATGCCATGCATCGGCTATCAGCTCAGCACCGGCTTTTACGCCATTGATGCCCACTTCTGCAGTAGTCAGTATGGTGTTTAAGCCGGTTTCTACACTGCCGGTGACGAGTTTGATCCCAGCATCGGCTATCTCTCCTTGGCTTAAGCAAGCATAACTTTCACCTAGAGTTTGGGTGGTGCCTTTTAGTAGGCATTCGGCAGGTTTAGCGACAAGATCTCCAGGTGTCCCTAGTAGTGTGTTGACGTTGTCGGGTAGCCCTAGGTATTCACCGGTCATCTTAGCGGCGGTAGAGGCTAACACGACATTTGCGACAGTTCCCGTGGCCAACTTCGACGCAGTGCTCCCCAGTAAGCTTGCTCTGGCAGAGCCTTGCAGCGCAATGTGGGTGAGATTACTGACTTGATTAGAGGTGCTAGTCCCCGCTAAGCATTCATTGACGAAGTGCTCGCAATTGTTGGTAGCAACGCCGTATGGGCTGTGACCCAGCTGACTGCGTGCAAGCTCAATGGCTTGGTGAGGAAACAGCGTGGACTTTTTCACTCTGACACTATGGCCACCAGCAAATTGCTGCAGGTCGATTTCTTCGATGATGCCCTGTTTAGATAAGTGAATAATATTTCCATGGCCCACATAAAGGCCGTGGTGTTCGGTTAAGCCAAGCGGATCAATATTGGTGACCAGATGATCACCGGGATGAAATGTATACATGGTATGTACTCCAAGAAAAACAACGCAGATACCCCTAGGTTGCATCTGCTAATGGGTTGAATAGGATGAAATGGACGTGCTGATTGACTCAGATTTCCAGCTCGACAAAGTCCTTATCGATTTGCTGCTGAGTAATGCCGATATAACGCAGGGTGACCGCTTCTGACTGATGCCGCAGCATGCGCATCACCCGACCAATGTCTTTGCAGGCTTGATACAGGTGATACCCCCGGGTTTTACGCATCGAGTGGGTGCCCAGGGCTAACTTTATATCGTCACCGACAAAGGCAAACGCTTTGGCGACGGCGCGCCGTGTCAGCGGTTTCGCGGGGGCCTGCTGGTCTTTGACTTGGCTCGAGCGGTGGGATTGGAACAGGTAGATATGCTCGGGGTGACGTTGGTGAATCGCCTCAATCAACGCCAGCGTCTTCGGATTGAGCTTGATGCTGGCGCGTTTACCGGTCTTCTGCTCAATGATATTTAAGCGGTCGTCGTCGATATCGCTAAACTTGATGGCCAGTAAGTCAGAGATCCTAAGGGCCAGGTTAAGACCGATATTCCAGACATCGGCCATCTGCTCACCAAAGTGACGTTCGAGCAGGTAACTGATAAGCTTGATGGTGTCGCGGTTCTTGACCGCTTCGACTTCGTTCATGCTTGGTTCCCTCAATTGGCTATGTGATGAATGTGGGCACCAGCACATCGCAAACCCGCATAGGGCCTGCGTTGCTTGGTTCCCAAAATACCTTTGTGGGTACCAACTTCAGTCGGCACTGACTTGAACCTGATAGACTTCCATTTCCACGTAGTTACAGAAGTTCTCTAGCAGCAACCTCACTAAACTGTCGGCTTGCTCGAGGTAACAGCGGCCAAAGAAGCTGTTGTAGACCTGCTTCTGTTGAAACAATACTTCCATTTCTTTCTCAAGCTCAGGGAAGGGCCCGCCGCAGTAAGCAAAGTCGGTGAAGTAATTGAGATACCAGCAATCCCCCTGGCGGTAGAGGTTGATCTCCACTGGGTGATAACCACCTCTCTGTGCACTGTAGTCGGGATCGCGGTAGTTTAGGGTGACGATGTTGAAACTCGGGTTATTGAGTGCGGCCAGTTGCCGTTCTAACAACTCATAAAAAGGCTCTGGCAGTGGCAGGATGGTTTCGCGATGTATTTTCATGGTGGACTCCAAAACAAAAAGCCCGCTAACGACGGGCGTTGCAGGCGGGGTAGGTTGTTGTTAACGACAGAGGCTTGACGTAATCACTTAGGGTAACAAGGGCGCGGGTGTGATGTGCTTGGCCCGTTGATTGCGATAGGGCAGAAACAGGTCGATATGGTTAGGATGCTTGCGCAAATGAGGGCGAGGCGGGTTAATCCATACTCACCTGCACCTGGTAGGCTTCCATCTGGTAGTAACTGACAAAGTTATCGCTAAACAACTTAATCAGCCCCTGTGATTCCCGCTCAGTAATCCAGCCACTAAACAGGCTATAGACCTGCTTGCTGTTAAAGCAGATATCGATGTCTTTAACCAGTTCAGGGAAGGGATGGCCACGAAAAGCAAAGTCGGTGACGTAGACGAAACGCCAGTGATCTTGCTGTTTCTCAAGCCGCACTTCGACGGGATGAAAGCCACCGGCTTCGGCGCTGTAATCTGGATCGCGAAAATTAAGGGTGATGGCGTTAGCGTCTTTTGGTGTGACTTCAGCCAGTTCCTTTTCGATCACTTGGTAAAAACGATCAGGCATCGTTGGCAGTTGATTACGTTTGATGGTTAATGTCATGGGATATTCCTTCTTTGATTTACGTGCATATGCAAAAGCCAAGGCGCAGTCACGCCTTGGCTTTTGCTGTCTATGCGGTTTGGTTAATAAAAGAGTTGTTGGTCGAGCGGTTTAATGTGAGTCGCTAAGGGCTGCTTGCTAAGGCTTTTGAGCTGGGAGATTAAAGTTTGGTAGTTATGTTTAACGAGATTGGTACTGGCTTACGATAATGAACGGGTTATCGAGTGAGGGCGAGGTTGCTGGTGGTCAGTGGCTTAGCTTTGGTTTAGTTTCGGTTTGATAAATCGCAATATACAAATAGCCATGGCTGCCTAATGTGTCGGCCTCACAGGTAAAGCCGGCGTGCTCAATGTTGACGCAGTGCTGCTCAGTGGCATCAATATCGCCGGTGGCCACCAGCCGTTCAAGCTGTTTAACCATGGTCGGAAAGGCCTCGACAAATTGTTGTTTAATTGCTGGTGGAAATTCACCGACAAAGCTTGCGCGGTCATGGAGATAATCCAAGTGCAGACCACGTAAAATCAGTCTTGCACCAAAGCGGGGAGACACTTTACGAGGTAAGCCCCAGGCGTGCTCGATATCAAAAAGTTTAAGAGTTGTCATAGTGACCTCAATGGTTGAAAAGAACTTTAGGGAGTAGGGTGCTCGTTAGCTGACTAGCGAGATCAGTGATAAATACCAGTGCTAATAAGAGCGGTTAATACAGCCGACTAGTGGAGTGGGTGATGACAGGTAACGTTCTTTAGGTGTGTACGCTCCAATTCGGTTGCTCGTTGCTGCCATGGTTGAAGTACACACCGTTGATCACACGCTGCCATTCACCTGTTGGCACACCATAACTATCACAGGGGCAAACATAGCGGCAAAAGCTGATCTCCCTGGGCAAGTGCTCAACCACATCACGGTGAAAAACAAATAATACGGTTTTATGTAGCTCGCGGTGTGGTGCAACGACTGGCTTGCCAATCACTTGGCCCATGGCATTGAGCGGGCGTACAAACATCGGCAAAATTAGCTCAACCGCTAAGCGGTTACGCAGTTCAGGAAAAGCGGCGCAGGCTTCGGCGACACAGGCCTGCGAAAAACTGTCGGTAAATTCAATCATGATGGACTCCTTGATTTGGCGTGGCAGGTTTAAACGTTGGCTAAAGTAAGCCTCGTTCAGCAAAGGACACCGGTGTACGACCAACCACAATATGGTCAAGCACGCGCACATCGATAAGTACTAATGCATCGGTTAACCGTTTGGTGATGTTCTTATCTGCAGCCGAAGGTTCAGATTCACCGGATGGGTGGTTGTGGGCAAAGATCACCGCTGCGGCATTGATGGCCAATACCGCCTTAACCACCTCCCGTGGATAGACACTGGCAGCATCTAAAGTGCCAAAGAACAGCTCTTTAAACTCCAGTAATTGATGCTGATTATCGAGCAGCATCACCGCAAACACCTCCCGCTCATAACCGCCGAGTTTGTAAGTTAAAAAATCCTTAGTGGCTTGAGGGTTGGTATAGGCGTCCTTCTTCACATAGCGCTCGGCAATGATATTGGCGGCAGAGGCGAGGACCTCATCGGCAGTTTGCGGCCACGGGTTGATTGGCTGGTCTATCGAGTTGTTAGGTTCAGTTTTGGTGGGTATCGCTTTTGTTGACATATCAGGCTCCTTGAAAGCATTAATGGGCTTATGCACAGGAGTGATATATATCTGAAAAGATTTGGAAAAAGTGCAATAGATAAAAAATATGAATTGGTCAATGTCATGAGGCTATATCAAAGAAGCTTTGAATAGGGCGGGTTTAGATTTTGCATAGAAAAATTTTAATTCCAGAAAGAAAATAGGCCACCGATAGAGTTTTAAGCTAACCAACTTATCCTCATTGTTAATTTTTTGCTCTATTGATTCAAGCTTCATAAAAAATATTATTCTTTACACTTGATCTGTACATTGTTGGTGTATACATTTAAGTGAAGTTTAAATGGAGGTACAGGATGCAAGAAAAATATGGCATCAGCGATCTGGCGAGATTGCTCGACTTTCCAGTTAGAACGATCAGGTTTTATCTGCAAAAGGGGCTGATTAAAGGGCCTCATGGTGCTGGTCGTGGAGCCTGGTACGACACAGAACATGTTGAGCAATTGCTTAAAATTAAACGTTGGCAAAGTGCGGGGCTGTCTTTAGAGCGAATTCAAGAGTTACTGAATTATGCAAATGAACCTGAGTTGCCTGATATTCAACCAAAAGCTGGGGACACGCGTGTAATCAGTCATTTGCATCTGGGCCAAGGGCTGACGCTAATGATTGACCCAATTGCGGCAGGTGTGAGTAGTGAGCAGTTAAGGATGTTAGTACCTGCAATGATAAGTAGCTATCAGCAGGTTATGCAGTGCTCTTTACCTAAAAATAATGGTGGGGTGGAAAATGAACAACAATGTGATGAATAACATAGCGCTAGGTAATTCAGAAGGATTTGGGTTTGATCATGACATTGTTTTAAAGCACAGTTTAGTTAATGCGCAACTGAATGGTTCTATCAGTGAAGTCGAATTGGTTCACGAATTTGTAAATCGTGAAACTTGCCCTATTGAAGCCATATTCTCATTTACGTTACCACTAGATGCGATCATTTTAGGATTATCTATGGCGATTGGTGAGCGTCAGTTCACAGGTGAAGTGATGCCAAAAGCTATCGGAACTGATAAATACGAAGGTGCTATAGCAGAAGGTGACAGTGCTGTATTACTGGATCGGTTGAATGATGGGTTATATTGTCTCAATGTTGGTAATTTGCTACCTAATGATGAAGTTACCATTTCTATTCAATATGCCCAAGTCCTGAACTGGCAAGACCGTAAGCTGCGGTTTTATTTTCCGTGTACAATTGCTGACCGCTACGGGCATCAGCGAACAGCAAATTTACAAGATTATCAAAAGATTGAGCATACACTAGATAATGGTGCGCGCTTAACATTTAATCTGATGATTAACGGTGAATTATCTTCCTCATTAGTTACCAGCCCAAGTCATTCATTAACAATAAAACGAGAAGATAACTCTTTAACCTTATCAGGAGATAGGGTTATTCCTGATAGGGACATCATAGTTACATTAGAAGCATTACCTTCATTTACTGGCGAGATTCTAGTTGAAAAGAGTGCTTTTGGGTTGCAGTACTGCGCCAACCTGTTATTACCATCCTCAGATAACCACAATGAGTCAGCTCAGTGCTTCCAGTTTATTGTTGACCGTTCAGGTTCAATGTGTGGAGATGCTATTGAGCAAGTGCGTAAGGCCTTCGTCGCAATTAAAACACTTCTCAAGCCATCAGATTGGTTTAACATCATCTCCTTTGGGTCTCAAGCACAGAGTTTGTTTCCATCCCCTGTTCCTGCCGATAGTGAGCACCTTGCAAAACTTCATGCATACATCAACCAGCTAGATGCCAATATGGGGGGAACAGAAATTGCCGCAGCATTAAACTTGGCTCGCAAAACTGGACGGCATGCAGAATTTGCGACTCAAATGTTGCTTATCACTGATGGTGAAGTGTGGGATACCGCAGCAATAATCGCGGATGCAACAAAAGCAAATATACGATTATTCAGTGTGGGCGTGGGTTCTGCAGTAAACGAAGCTTTTCTGAATAAATTGTCACGCAGTACTGGCGCTTCAGCCATCTATGTATCCCCAAACGAGTCGATGGCAGATGCGATTGTGGGACAATTTAAACGATGCCGTCAGCCAGAGATAACAGATCTTAAAATACATTGGCCGATACCAATTAATGAGCAAGTTGATAAACAGTTACTGTTTACTGGTGATGGATATCAATGCTATGCCACATCTGAGACAGAAATATCACCAAAAACCTACGTGAATATTGAAATTATGCAGCAAAATCAGTCAATCCCGGTAAGGCTGTTTCGAGGGATTAGTACTGGAACTCTGTCACGTCTGGCTGCTTACCAAAGATTGTCGAGCAGCAAGGATTCTGAGGAAATTGCCGTTAAGTATAGTTTGCTTTGTGAGCAAACCTGCTGTGTGTTGGTCGCCGTACGTGACCAAAAAGCTGACGGTTTACCAGAGTTGCGAACTATAAGGCACACTCGTGCAGCCGGTGAAGCAGGGTTTGGCTCAGTGGCAGGGGTTGTATCTCTTTGTTTTGCCGCGCCAGTGTATAGCAATTCAGTGCTTGATTGCCTTGATATCCCAGCATTTTTACGCAAACAGGACGTAACGTTTGTAGATGATCTTGCTGAACCAGTTGATAGAGATATGACTGCAATCGCCAGTTGGCTAAGAATTTTCAACAAGGCGGCGTCGAATGGTTCGTTGGAATTAAGTTTTACTTGCGTTAAATCATTAGGCATTGATTTGCAGAAGATCTTGATGATTGATATGAATTTTTATCCTGACATACCGGAAAAACATCTCGTGTTTGAAATCCTACTAGCATTTCTTGAAGTATCTAATGCTGGAAGAACTGGTCGAAAGTTAAGGCATTGGTTACAGCAACAACATGTTATTGATCAAGTTGATCCCGAGATTGCGATAGATCTTCGCGCTAATCTAGCTCTGCATCTCACTGGTAGTTGAACGGTAAAAAGCCTTTTCGTCAGGCATATACTAAATAGTCATTATAATCATTCTGTTACGAAGGAACCTTTTCTATGGACTTGTTTGTGGGAATGCTTGTTCGATGCATGCCTTTGATTCTCATCATTGGTGTGTTACTCGTGCTTAGGTTCGTTATTCTTAAGCCTGATTATGATGCTTTTAAGGCATATAAGGGGAAGAAAAATGAAAAACCTTGGTGGGATTTTACTGATGAATAGAACAGGTATTAAATTGATTTATATCACATTTATTCAATAAGTAAACGTGTATTTTAGTTATCATTATCAAGAAATTAGAGAGCAAAATTATTTATCAAACTCAAATGGAACGACATTAGGTAGAGTTTTTCTTTATTTACAAACGCTCTTCAAGAGCAAAAAATTGGAGCTGATGATGTTTTCTAATAAGCGTGTGATTATAGTTTATCCCAAAGATTACGAAGATTTAGCCATCTGTCTGCAACACGAAATTTCTAAACTGGAAGGCTTTGATAGCACTGCTTGGATACTGGATATTTATGAACAAAATAGGCCCACTTTATCAGGCCGAAATCATATCTTATTCATTGGCAATAGCGAGGAAAACAAGTTTACCAAGATCTATATGTCGCAGATCACGACCCTTATCAATACAGAAGGCGCCTGCTACGGTCGAGATGGCAGTAAGGCTGTTGTATTTGGGGAAGGTAAAATTGAGCAAAAATCGGCTTTTGAAGAGCTTAAGGAAAAATTAGATTTTAGTCGTGATGTTCTAACTGGAAACATTGGCGGTGTAGTCGCTTTGGGTTTTATCTGTACTCTTCCTTTGGTTTTTGTCCCTGGTTATTCACTCTATAGAGTTGTAAAAAATTACTTAAATTCTAATGAATTGAAGTATGAACAAACAAAGGTTGCAATTTACAATTTTGTCAGTAAGGAATTAGATAACTGGCTTAGCAACGAAGGCAGTTCATAATGTCAGAATTTAAGGAGGCCTACCGAGATGCAAGTAAATATTATTCAGGTGCTTGTGCACTTGAATCAGCAAAGTTTGTTGACGAAGTTCAAAAGGCTGTTGATGAGGCTGTTTTGGCGCTTAAGAAAGAAGCCGTGCGGCTTGACAATGTAAGTGTTAATTTTACCAAGGGCAATTTGGCTGAGGTATGGCACTCCGAAACACTAAAAGTGTCTGCAGCGGCTAAGGGCAATAGTGAAATAAAAGCCGAAGTGTTAGGCACTAATAAAACCGGACAAGATATTTCTTATGGTGATTCCTCTGTTGAATATAATGCTGAACTAAAATACTACAATAGTGCAGAGCGAACCGCCAAGCAACTTGGCAACCCTGACTATAATAATAGTCAAAAAATTGTACCGACAGATCAGCTTGAAGGTGTTATAGCCGAGTCACAAAAACAAGCTTTTCGTAATCAAGATAACCGTCCTGAAGTATCATCGGCATACCAAAATACAGCTGATTCGGTAAGTGATCGTCTTGAAGTAAATGGGATTAATTCAAAGCCGTTAACTGAGAGTGAAGCAAAAAACCTTGCAGCAGATCTCAAGCAAAATAATGAAATTAATCCTGAAAAATATGGACTGAGAACCGAAGGTTTTATCGAATGGTCAGATATATATAGAGAGTCAGGAAGTGCGGCACTTAATGCTGTTATTTTTTCTGCAGCCATAATGGCGGCTCCAAATGTCTTACGTATTCTTGCAAAGTATAAACAATCTGGCCAATTGGATGAAATATTACTTCGAGAGGGAGTCGGGAACGTGATTTCTCACTCGTCAAACGCTGGCTTACGTGGCGGAATTGCAGCCGTGATCACTGGTTCATGCAAAGCTGGCTTGTTGGGGCCGTCTCTCAAGGGAATACCTCCATCTGCTGTTGGTATGGCAACCGCAATGGTACTTAGTTCGATTGAACATACGTGGCGATATGCCCAAGGGAAGATTTCAGGCAAAGAACTTGCTTTCAATTCTTCAAGAGATGCTATTGCGCTTGCTATGGGTGTAGGCGGTGCGGTACTTGGACAGATGATGATCCCTATACCAATGTTGGGGGCCTTGATTGGTAACCTAGTTGGCGCAACATTGGGGGCAACTTGTTCCAGTTATGCCAATAACAAGGTTTTAGCAATATGTGTTGAAACTGGATGGACTTTCTGGGGATTTGTAGACCAGAACTATATAGTTCCCGAGGAAATACTAAAGGAAGTTGGCTTTGATCTTTTTTCTCACGAGATATTCATGCCTGAACAATTCGATTTGAACCGTTTCAGTACCCGAACATTCCAAGAGAATCATATTGGTTTTACTGTTTTGAGAAGAGGAGTCATTTCTTTTAACACTATAGGATATCAGTGTTAAAACTGTATGCCTGATGCTACAAGGAGATTGTAAAACATTAATGTCTCCTTATCGCGTACTTCAAATGGATATCAGAACATAGGGATGGAGCTGCCTCAAATCGTTCCTCATCATGTTAAAACTACTGTAATAGAAGCACACCAATTTTCCCTCAAAATTTTATCTTTGAATTGATATTGACGACACCGTTTGACGTTAAAGCCAGCATCATATTGCTCAGGATGTTGCTTTAGTTGCAGCATTATTTGGCATTTAGGGGTAAACGCTATGATGAGTCAGTATTGGGATGAGCTGTTCAATTACGTTTTTAATGATTTTGTTAAGGGGTGGGATGGTTTGGAGTTAATCTCTCATAATCCGATAGTTTTTCTCCAAGAAAGTGATGATTTTTCGGCTATTTATGACTGGAGATCGCAAGATTTTGAAAACGAGTACTTTGACAGCCTTCTGTTAATGCGTCTGTTTGTAATCTCGTGGTCAAAACCCTTACAGGGCTTAGCGGTATGGTTGAAAAAAGACATAATCTATTCGGCCTCATGCTTCAAATTTTCCCAGCCGTTACTACAGCGACTGTACACTTTATTTTTGGAAGATAATATCTCGCTAAAGCGTCATATACAGAATGGTAGCTTTGCTGGAAATGATGCCAACCCTGCAGTATTGATCACTGCCGCTGAAACCGTGTTGGATCAATACCTCCGTCGATGTGAAAGGCTTAACCGCCGTTTTCGAGGTGACAAACGTCGTTGGTAGGAGGCAGATTGGTTCTCTTCTGCAGCACTAGAAAATGATCTGGCACAAGGCAAAGCTGGGTTCAGAACTAAAAGAGACCGAAAGTTTGATTGTTACTTTGCAGAATTATTTATGGCGGCGACAGTGCTAAATGCTGAAGGATCCCCTCATAAATCAGCCATAGCATAGCCATATTTGAGCAACTGATTGGCGAATAATACCCAGGCCGCCAGCAATTCTTTCTCCGTGATTTGATAATCAGGCCGCCTGAGTACCTCCAATCCCAAGCGAATCGTTGAGAGTACCGTTCGATGCCCAATGGTATTGGCCTGAAAATGCTTATCCCAGCCCTGTTGCTGTGCGTGTAAACCAACTAGCCACAACAGGCATTGAACCATCAA
>NZ_JAKKRO010000084.1:0-14762 GCF_025654235.1 Shewanella sp. SM32
ATGGTTCAATGCCTGTTGTGGCTAGTTGGTTGTTCAATGCCTGTTGTGGCTAGTTGGTTTACACGCACAGCAACAGGGCTGGGATAAGCATTTTCAGGCCAATACCATTGGGCATCGAACGGTACTCTCAACGATTCGCTTGGGATTGGAGGTACTCAGGCGGCCTGATTATCAAATCACGGAGAAAGAATTGCTGGCGGCCTGGGTATTATTCGCCAATCAGTTGCTCAAATATGGCTATGCTATGGCTGATTTATGAGGGGATCCTTCAGCGCTTTGTGGTGCTGCGAATTTCACCAATCAATATTGCCCGTGAGTGCCAACAATTATTTGTGCCCGAAACCAGCTGGATATTTACCTCGGCAACTTTGCAGGTTAACCGCAGTCTTGTTCATTTTGCCCGAGAAATGGGTATCGTTGATGCGCAGCAAAGCATTCTCGACAGTCCCTTCGATTATCCCCGCCAAGCGGTATTTTGTGTGCCGAGACAACTTGGGAGCGTGACCAATCAACAGCAAGCGTTAAAGCAGTTGGTGGATGTGTGCGTGCAAGCGATAGATGCGGCGCAGGGACGGACTTTTATTTTATTTACCAGCCATAAAATGCTCGAACAAGCGGCGCTGGCACTGCGAACTCGCACTCAGTATCCGCTGCTGGTACAAGGCCAAGCGGGTAAACAGAGTCTGCTGACTAAATTTCGCCAACTCGGCAATGCGGTATTGCTCGGTACCAGTAGTTTTTGGGAAGGGGTGGATGTGCGCGGCAAATTGTTAAGCTGCGTGATTATCGACAAATTACCTTTTGTGTCGCCCGATGAGCCGCTGTATCGCGCCCGAGCCGACAATGTGAGTCGTCAGGGACTAGATCCTTTTACTGAAGTGTCGTTACCGCAGGCGATTATTGCTCTGAAACAAGGTGTTGGCCGTCTTATTCGTGATGAAAAAGATCGTGGTGTGCTGATCCTTTGCGATAATCGCATTGTGAATCGCTACTATGGCCAAGCTTTTTTAAACTCGCTGCCACCGATGGCGCGCACCCGTGACCTAGAAAAGGCATTGGCGTTTTTGAGAACAATCCCCTGAGAGTCGTCTATGGCTTACCTAGCATACGTAAACTTGTCCTATTTGCCGGATATGGAATTCTGAGCTAAGTATTGAGCCGTTACACATATTGTAAGGATATAAAAACGGAGGTAAAAATTGCCACCTGTGAGCAATAGGTGGCAAACACCCTTGGAGGTTGGGTCAAGTGGCATCCTGCCTAATGGTTCCATTCAAAATAAATAATTCTTCGGCCTTTGGTTTTAGATTTTTTGTGAATTAATGGCATTCTTTGCAAGCATCTGCTGGTGCTTTTTCTTGATGAGCGATATGGCAATTGGTGCATGTTAAAACGCCATCATGTTTAGTATGAGCTTCGCCTGCGAGTGTTTTCATTTCTCCATGGCATGATACACATTGCTGATTTTCAAAAACATAATCCGCTGAAGGTTTTTTATCTTTATGGCAGGATTCACAGTCAGATCTTTCAGAATGGCTGTCGGCAAGTGATACCGCCATTAAATTAGTTGAAAAGCACAGTGCGCACATTAGCATCATCTTTTTAAGCATGTTATTTTCCTTTTTTATTGTTGGTTAAATCATCATTCTGAAGCGAGTAAATCACATATCTAGCTATGAAATATTTAACTTGAAGTTGGAACTGTATTTTTCTCGCTGTTTTATTAGTGATATAAACGGAAAGATAATATTGCTTTTGCTTGGTGCGTAAGTTTAATAATCGAGAATTTTACACCTCAAGCTTTAGCAGTCTTGCGTGTGTATAATAGTTTTTTAATATGACAAAACCTTGATCGTTATCAAAGGTTAACAGGTGAGTTATTTTTTAGCGTTAAAGTATGATCAAGATTATATTGCGGAATGTAAAAGACTAATGATTTAAATCTGGATTATGTAATTTATATTTTTGATGTTTATTTAAAAATTCTATATTTTAGAAAATATATTTATTTTACTTTTTCCAGTCGGATGTGTGATATTTATTTTGGTCTTAAAACAATAGGCGAAGCCAAAACGGGCTTCGCCTATGATGTTTAATGTTGAGTAGCAGAGCTATAATTACACATTAATTTCTGGCTTGTAGAGCTTAGAAACTTGCAGTTACCCCAGCATAAATACTGCGACTCTTTTGAATATAATCAAGGTCGGTGGCAACTTGATCACGTTCAGAATCCGTTAGGTTAGTCACGCCGAGTTTCAGTCTAAACATAGGATTAATTTGATAATTCGCACCTATATCGAGCGAGCCATAACCCTCTGATTTGACATTGGCTCGCAAATACTGCTCGCCAGTATAATGGTAGGCGATAAAGGTGGATAAACCATCGAATGCCTGCCATTGCAGTTTCAGGTTATAGCTGTCGTCCGGTGTTAAGGTAAAAGGCGCGCCATTTTGCTTATCTTCGGCCTCGGTTTTACTGTAATTACCGTTTAGGCTGAGATCTTGAGTTAAATTGTACCAAGCTTGTAATTCCCAGCCTGTGATCTTGGCTTCGTTCACGTTTTGGTAAGTTAATACAGCACCAGGGACTCTATTCCAAGTTTCGGTGATAATTTTATTTTTTACATCGTTATGGAAGTAGGTGATCGAGCCACCAAAATCCGTGGTTTGATATTGGGTCGATAATTCGTAGTTCACTGAGGTTTCGGGTTGAAGATCAGGATTTCCCGCAACGGTACAGGCGCCACGACAAGCGGGGATAATATAATCGGCTTGGGATTGTGCCATATTTGGCGCTTTAAAGGCTTTGCCGCCACCACCTTTAATGACCCATTCAGAGCTTAAGTTATACACCAAATACAAGCGTGGGCTAAATTCGGTGCCGTACACATCGTGGTGATCGACGCGCCCACCTAAGGTGATATTGAGTTCGCCTAAGCTAAATTCATCTTGTAGATACAATGCCGATTGGCTGTCGTCTAAGGTGCCATCACCTAAAATATTGCGGCTATTTTCGAGCTGGGTCCAACGGTATTCTGCACCGCTGGTTAACATGTGATCGCCAAGCAGGACAGTGGTTTGACCGTCGAGATTGTGGTTGGTTTGGGTGATATTACCTATCTCGGCGATTAACGCTGAGTCGTCAGTCACCTCAACATTTTCATAGTAATAGCGCAGGCGAGTATCACCCCAGTTCCAGTGGCCATTATGGGTCAGACCTGAACTTATCCGCTCCGCTTGTTGGTTATTGGTGAGAATCGTGCCGTAGTTATTCCAATCAGACTCGCGTTCATCGTTGGCGTAACTTAAGTCAAATTGCAGATCTTGCTGGTTATCAATCAGCCATTGTAAATTGGCGAGGGCGCTGATTTCATCTCTGTCTTCTAGAGCATCAATAGTGGGTTTTAAGTCCGAGCGCCATGCATCGCGTTTATTGCTGTCGACGATTAAGTTTGCCAGTAATTTATCTTTGATCAGCGCGCCACTGCTGTAGAAATTGTACTTAGTGCTATCGCCACCCTTGCCACTGGTAGGTGCATCGTATTGCACGCCAACGCTGGTTTGCCAGTTCTCAGTTGGTTGACGCAGTATGACGTTAACCACACCGCCTAAAGCTTCTGATCCGTAGAGGGATGACATAGGCCCACGCACAACTTCGATACGTTCAATGGCAGACATTGGAATAGAGGACAAGTCAAAATCGTTGCCATAACCAGAGGTTAATGCTTCGCGGGAGTTAATGCGGCGGCCATTAATCAAGATTAAAGTGTAATCTGAATCTAAACCTCGCAGGCTGATCTCATTGCGGCCATAGGGCGTGCCTTCGCTGATGTTCACACCCTGTAAATAACGGACTGCGCTAGCGAGATCGTCTATGACTAGCGCTTCAAGTTCACTGCGGTTAATAACGGACACCGAAGCGGGCGCCGAAAGCTCCGAGTGTTTAGTTTGTGTTGCTGTTATCACCATGCGTTCCATTTCTGGAGTGGTATCTTGCGTATTTGCAGCACTAGCCCATGCTGCAGGTAATAACAAACATAAACCAATAGCGCGTGATAGCTGGCTCAACATAGGTGTCTGTGTTGCATGAGGTAGATGCGAGGTTTGGCGAGTGCGACGGATAAAGCGGGGCATATCATTCTTCCTTCGGTAATTTTGGCGAATGATAATTATTCTTAATTATAGCTTCAAGCTTGGATGTCTCTCTTTTGTGTAAAGGCAGAGTAAATTTTTAGTGTTTAATAACAGCGTGATAGCCCGTATATTCGACGTGTTGCTCGCTGGCATGGTCATCCTGATTGAGCGCATTGAGCACAAGGCACTGAATATGACGATCTGAGTCTGACTGTCGTCGGATAAATCACTAAAAAATAGTGAGAATAATCAGAAACTATCACAGCACAAAACTGCATAACGTAATATGAAGTTATATCAATATGATTAATATGGACATTTTAACTGGCATAAGCTTTGCTGGCGATGTGACTTTATGTTTCGTGGTGCATTCATGTTTGTGATGTGAATAGTCGCCATACAAATTGTATTGCCAATATTTACGGAGAGAATATGAATCCAGCATTTTATAGCCTAGCCACAGTCACTGTTTTAACCTTGTCACTCGCCACTACCGAACCTGCTGTTGCCACAGATGCGCCCGCATTAGCTAATGCCGCATCAGTTAAAACGGCTGGGGCTCCACAAACTGACATTGCGCAGCCCGCTACTGCACTTACAGACACTTTATCTACCCAAATTGCAGCGGTGGATTTTGCCTTGTTCGACAGTTTCAATAAGTGCACCGCCCCTGCTGAACTCAAGAAACACGCGGCGTTTTTCACTGAAGATGTAGAGTTTTACCACGATACGGGTGGCGTTACTTGGAACCGCAAGGACATGATCGCCAACACCGAAAAATATGCCTGTGGCCATTACCGCCGCGAGTTAGTTGCGGGCACGATGAAAGTGTTTCCGGTGAAAGAGTTTGGCGCGATAGAGCAAGGCGTTCATCGTTTTTGCAGCTTTGAAACTGGTAGCTGTGATGGCCTAGCCGACTTTGTCATTGTGTGGCGCAAACAGAACGAACAGTGGAAAGCCACTCGAGTGCTGAGCTATGGGCACAGAACCGCCGAGGCCAAAACGGACTAAACCACTCAACCAAAGCTAGCTTTTAACAAAAAACGAGCCTTTAACAAAAAGCTAGCCTCTAACAAAATGCAGTAGTCGATTATTGGCGGGCATAGCCACATCTTGCTTCAGCGTTAAGCCTTGCTCGCTGGCTAAACTGCAAATCCATTCAATATCGCGAATGCCGCTGGCGTGATCCCGCTGTTTTAAAAAGGCATCAAACTGGCGATTGCTGTCACTGCTAAATTCGCCTTGGTAGTTAAAGGGGCCGTAAATGCACAGGGTCTTGAGTTGGGGGAGATACAGACCAAGGCCAGTAAAAAACGCTTCAACCATATTTTTGCTCATAATATGCAAAGTGTTCGCAGTAAATACGCCATCAATATCAAATGTTAATCCCTTCACCGGCCATGGCGCGGTAACATCAAGGGTAAGTGGTAAGCGTAGGTTTGCCGCTGCATTGGGTCGCTTGCCTTCATGCATACACCTTGCGGTAATGACCTCAATATATTCAGCCTGATCGCTGGTTTGCCAGATTAAATGGGGAAGATTTGCTGCAAAATACACAGCATGTTGCGCTGTGCCACTGCCGATTTCGAGTACATGTTGGTTGAGTGAGAATGCTTGTGTTAATACCGCTAAAATCGGCGCTTTGTTGTTTTCACATGCTTGGGAAAACGGCAATTGGGTAAGTGGCTGGGTAATTGGCATTAGTGGCATAATGGACTCTAGGTTGCTGAGATAAAAAGAGGATGACGCTGCACAAGCCTATCTTAAACCAGCAAAAAGTATAAGGCTTAAAAGATAAAATGAGCAGCGCCTTAACATTCGGAGTTTCTATCTTAGATAACTTAATCTTAGGTGCCTTAATTTTAGTACCTTAATTTTAGTGCCTTAATTTTAGGTACCGCCATTTCAGAAGCTTCCATCTCAAGCTTCTCCATTTCAGGTTCTTCAAGAAGGAGCCTGCAGCCAGCTCAACTCCCTTTGTCATGTCCTGCAAAAATAGTTATCGCAATTCACTGTTGACCTCGATCTCAACTTAGATATACTCACAAATTCTGAACGATTGTAAAAAATATAAAACAACGTCGGCATGATGCCGTGTTAAAACGAGTCTCCAAAACTGAGTGTCCAGAAGAACTGAGAGCCCAGAACTAAGACTTAACACTCACTTTCAGCTATCAACTTTCAACAGTTAACTTTCAACATCAAGGAATGACCATGTCAGCAGAGCGTTGCGCCTCCTACTACAATGCCACCATTGACCAAGAGTCAGATTATCCTGCGCTTGAAGACGACATTCGAGTCGATGTGGCGATTGTCGGTGGCGGTTTTACTGGCGTGGCAACGGCGTTGGAATTATCTGAGAAGGGCTATAAAGTGGCGCTTATTGAGGCCAATAAAATTGCGTGGGGCGCGACCGGACGCAACGGTGGGCAGGTGACGGGCAGTTTGTCCGGCGATGTTGCGATGACAAAACAGCTGCGCCGTCAAATCGGCAATGAAGCTGAAGATTATGTGTGGAATATGCGTTGGCGCGGCCACGATATAATTAAAAATCGGGTGGCCAAGTACGGCATAGACTGTGATTTAAAGTTTGGTCATATCCAAACCGCTTACCAGCCAAAGCACATGCAAGAGCTTAGGGCTATGCATTATGAGGCGCAGCGCCGCGGCATGGGTGAATTTATGACGCTGGTATCCGCCGATGAAATGCCTGCCTATTTAGGCTCGCCCTTGTATCACGGCGGCTTAGTCAATCGGCGCAACATGCATTTACACTCTGTTAATCTATGCCTTGGTGAAACCCGCGCCGCAGCAGGTCTTGGGGCATTAATCTTTGAACACTCACCCGTACTTGATATTGAAGAAGGCGATGTGGCGACTGTTGTCACTGCCAAGGGAAAAGTGCGCGCCAATAGTGTGCTGATCGCGGGTAATGCTTACCATAAACTCGCCCGTCCAAAACTGCGCGGTATGTTATTTCCGGCGTCCTTAGGCAATTGCGCCACTGCGATTCTGCCCGATGATGTCGCTTTGCAAATCAATCCGCAGGATTTAGCCGTGTATGATTGCCGCTTTGTACTGGATTACTATCGCCTGACCGCGGATAAACGGCTGATGTTCGGCGGTGGCACTAATTACAGCGGCCGCGATCCTAAAAATGTGGCGGCGGAATTACGGCCTGCAATTGAGCGTACGTTTCCACAATTAAAGGGCATTAATATCGAATTTGCCTGGGCCGGAATGGCAGGAATTGTGATTAATCGTATTCCGCAGCTCGGCAAAGTGTCGCCTAATGTGTTCTATTGCCAAGGATATTCTGGGCACGGAGTGGCGACATCGCACATTATGGCCGAGATCATGGCCAATGCGATGGATGGGCAATTGCGTGAATTTGATTTGTTTGCCGCCATGCGCCATATCCGTATTCCGTTAAATGAATGGTTTGGCAATCAAGCGCTGGCATTAGGCATGTTGTATTACACTTTGCGGGAAAACTGGCGCTAGTTTGCGCCGTTTTGTCTGCTACCAATCAATCTGCTCAAACAGTATTTAATCCTGTTCGATGAGCTTTTCGGCAAGGTAATCGACCAATACACGGATCTTAGCCGACAGGTGGCGGTTTTGCGGATAGAGTGCCCAAATGCCTTCTTTGGCTTCGCGGTGACTGTCAAGGAAGGAGAGTAACCGTCCGGCTTGAATATCTTCTTCAATATAATAATCAGGTAGTTGAACTATCCCTATGCCTTTTAGTGCCGCATCCCTTAATGCGTAGCCGCTGTTACAATTGAGATTGCCGCGGACTTTAATATTGCGCTCGCGGCCATTTTCCACAAAGCGCCAGTAATTATGATTACCGATCAAACAATTGTGCTGGCTAAGTTCAGATAAGGTATGGGGCTGACCGTATTTTTCCACATAGCTTGGTGAGGCGGCGACATAGTGAGTACGACTGCTGAGCGGTTTGGCCATCAGGCTCGAATCGGCGAGTTTTCCGAGGCGAATGGCCAGATCATAACCGCCTTCAATCAAGTCTAAGGTGCGATTAGTTAGGTCGACGCTAAATTCAACGCTGGGATATTGCACCATAAAATCATTGAGTAATGGCATGATAAATTTCTCGCCATAGGCGACGGGCGCCGTGAGCTTGACTAAGCCTTGGGGTGAGTCCTTTAGGTTTGAGATGGCGCGCTCGGCTTCTTCTAACCCCGTTTGTAATTGGCGGCAGTGACGATAATAAATCGTGCCTTCTTCGGTTAACGACACTTTGCGGGTTGTGCGGTAAAAGAGTTTTGTGCCGAGGCGGTTTTCTAAGGTGCTCACTTGGCGGCTAACGTGGGCGGTGGAGATATTCAGCCGCTGCGCCGCTAGGGTAAAACTTTCGGCCTCAGCCACCGCGACAAATTCAGAAATGCCGTCCCAGAGATACATTGTTGTTACTCAGTAAAAATGAATTGCTTGAATACTAGATTGTCTCTCGCTGAGAAACAAATACAATCCTCCTATTCAGTAGCATCAGTGCAATGGTCGCAAGAATTTGCTTGGCCTGAATTGAATTTATGATACACCAATGACTTACTCCTATTACCTATTCAAGGGACGTAACAATGTCGAACGAAAAACCGCAGTTTATTAAATCAAAGGCCGCAGTGGCTTGGGGACCAGGACAACCGCTTAAGATTGAAGAAGTGGATGTGATGTTACCTAAAGCGGGCGAAGTTTTAGTGCGCATTGTGGCTACGGGCGTGTGTCACACGGATGCCTTTACCCTGAGCGGTGACGATCCAGAAGGCGTATTCCCAGCGATTCTAGGCCACGAAGGCGGCGGTATCGTTGAGCAAGTGGGCGAGGGTGTGACCAGCGTACAAGTGGGCGATCATGTGATCCCACTTTATACCCCAGAGTGCGGCGAGTGTAAGTTTTGTCTATCGGGCAAAACTAACCTGTGCCAAAAAATCCGTGCGACCCAAGGTAAAGGTTTAATGCCCGATGGCACCACGCGTTTTTATCTCGATGGCAAGCCTATTTTCCATTACATGGGCTGCTCGACCTTCTCTGAATATACCGTGTTACCTGAAATCTCATTGGCTAAAGTCAATAAGAGCGCGCCATTAGAAGAAATTTGCCTGCTGGGTTGCGGCGTAACCACAGGTATGGGCGCTGTGATGAACACGGCCAAAGTGGAAGAAGGTGCGACCGTGGCGATTTTCGGCCTCGGCGGTATCGGTTTATCGGCGATCATTGGGGCGACTATGGCCAAAGCCAGCCGCATTATCGCGATTGATATCAACGAGTCTAAATTCGAGTTAGCCAAAAAACTCGGCGCGACCGATTGCATCAACCCTAAATTACTCGATAAGCCTATCCAAGAGGTGATCGTTGAAATGACCGATGGCGGCGTAGATTACTCATTCGAGTGTATCGGCAACGTCAACGTGATGCGCAGCGCCTTAGAGTGTTGCCATAAAGGGTGGGGAGAGTCGGTGATCATAGGTGTTGCCGGTGCTGGTCAAGAGATTTCAACCCGTCCATTCCAATTAGTTACTGGCCGCGTTTGGCGCGGTTCTGCCTTTGGCGGTGTGAAAGGGCGTTCTGAACTGCCCCACATTGTTGAGCGTTACATGGCGGGCGAATTTAAGCTCGATGATTTTATCACTCACACTATGGGACTTGAGCAAATCAATGAGGCGTTTGAGCTGATGCACCAAGGTAAGAGCATCCGTAGCGTGATCCATTTTGATAAATAAGTGGTTTTGCATTTTAAACGGATGCTTCAGCTTGATGTGACTAACGGGCAGACAGGTGCAAATCTGTCTGCTGTGTTGCCAACTGAGCTGACGATAAGCGCCATGACTAACGCTAAGACTAACGTTATAAATACCGCTAAAAGATTGAGCTTAAAAGGACTTGTATGACCATAGAAAATATCAGTTGTAACAAGAGTTTTGGCGGTTGGCATAAGCAGTATCGCCATCAATCTCAGTCGTTAAACTGCGAGATGCGCTTTGCAATTTATCTGCCGCCTGAGGCGGTGAATAAACCTGTGCCTGTGCTGTATTGGCTTTCAGGTCTAACCTGTACCGATGAAAACTTTATGCAGAAGGCGGGTGCACAGCGCATGGCAGCGGTACTTGGGATGGCGATTGTCGCCCCTGATACCAGTCCTCGCGGTGACGATGTGCCCGATGCGGCAGATAAAGCTTACGATTTAGGCTTAGGCGCGGGGTTTTACCTCAATGCGACAAAAGCACCTTGGAATCGTCATTACAAAATGTACGATTACATAGTCCATGAGCTGCCTACCTTGATTGAAGCACATTTTCCTGTCACTACTCAGCGCGCCATATCCGGCCATTCGATGGGCGGTCATGGTGCTTTGGTGATTGGTCTGAGTAACCCACACAGATACAGTTCAATTTCGGCCTTTAGCCCGATTTCGAATCCAAGTAATGCGCCTTGGGGCATTAAAGCCTTCAGTGAGTACTTAGGTGAGAATCGTGAGCACTGGCGCCAGTACGATGCCTGTGAGTTGCTTAAGCTCGCGATTAGCGAAGTGCCAGTACTGATTGACCAAGGTGAAGCTGACAGCTTTTTAGACACCCAATTGATGCCACAATCGCTGGTGGATATCGCCCATACCAAGGGTTATCCCTTGGATGTGCGGATGCAAGCGGGGTACGATCACAGCTACTACTTCATCGCGAGCTTTATTGAAGAGCACCTTAAGTTCCATAGCTTGTACTTTAAGCCTTAAATAGCCGATTCAGCAGTCACGCCGATGCGCTAAAACAAAAATGCCGCAACTTAGTGAGTTGCGGCATTTTTTATGGTGCGATTTAAGCAATTAGCGAAAGTGAATTAACACTCAGCACTTAGCACTCAACAATGTTGACCGCTAAACCACCTTTGGCGGTTTCTTTGTATTTACTGCGCATGTCTTTGCCTGTATCCATCATGGTTTTGATCACTTTATCCAGTGAAACCTTATGGTTACCGTCACCGCGTAGTGCCATACGAGAAGCGTTGATCGCTTTGATCGCGCCCATGGCATTACGTTCGATACAAGGCACTTGCACTAGGCCGCCCACAGGATCGCAGGTTAAACCTAAGTTATGTTCCATGCCGATTTCAGCCGCGTTTTCAACGTGCTCAACTGTACCGCCCATGATTTCAGTCAGTGCGCCAGCTGCCATAGAACAGGCCACGCCCACTTCCCCTTGGCAACCGACTTCGGCACCCGAAATTGAGGCATTTTTCTTGTACAAAATACCAATCGCAGCGGCAGTTAATAGATAACGGGCGCAGACATCGATATCCACTTCTTGTACGAAGGTATCGTAATAGCATAAAACGGCAGGAATAATTCCCGCAGCACCGTTTGTTGGCGCAGTGACGACGCGATCACCGGCCGCATTTTGCTCGTTGACCGACAGGGCGAATAAATCGACCCAATCCATAGCGGTTAATGGATCGACATTGTTACGGCCTTCGGCTTTCAAACGACGGTACAGTGCAGGTGCACGACGACGCAGTTTTAGGCCGCCAGGTAAAATACCTTCCTTCTGATAACCGCGTTCGATACAGGTTTTCATCGTCTGCCAAATATTCCACAGCTTGGCTTTGACTTCATCTTCAGTGGCTAAACTCAGTTCGTTCGCCATCATTAAAGAAGAAATGCTGAGACCTTGCTCGCCGCATAATTCCAGTAAGTGAGCCGCACTCACAAAATCAAAAGGAGCCGATTCAATTTGTGAGGCTGGCGATGCATTACGTTGGCTAATTTCATCTTCATCTAAAATAAAGCCGCCACCCACTGAGTAGTAAGTGCGATCAAAAATGCATTCCCCTTTACAGTAGGCGTACAAGGTCATTGCATTAGCATGCGCAGGTAGCGTTTTGCGTCTGTGATAGGTAATGCCTTGCTCACGGGTAAACTTAACCACTTTGCCACAGTGCAGCGTTAAGGTTTCGTCCTTGGAGACGTGTTCTAAAATACCGTCGATACTGTCAGTGTCCACGGTTTCGGGATCTTCGCCCATTAAGCCTAAAATCACTGCTTTGCCCGTGCCGTGGCCTTTGCCTGTTTGGCCGAGGGAGCCAAAGAGTTCGGCTCTTAATTCATCAATCTGGGTCACGAGTCCTGAGTCAGTCAGGTTTTGCATAAAGATTTTGCCCGCTTTCATTGGGCCGACGGTATGTGAACTCGATGGACCTATGCCGATCTTGAACATGTCAAATACGCTAATCATGATAGAAGTCCTGTTGTGTCTTGTTTATTATTTTAGTCTGAGTGCATGGGATTGCTCGCTCTGCAGATTGAAGCACGCTAATCTTGCGCGTGTACTCTGGTCAGTGGCGGCGTTCTTTCATGCGAAATCTGCTTGTGTGATACTCTAACGCCAGTATCCCATAGATTAGTGTGACAATTCACATTAGTTTTTTTTATTCGTAATAGTTCGGATAAGCTGAACTTAATTGGGACTTTTTTACAGGCCATTTTATGGCCAAGAATACAGGCTTCGATAGCGCTACAAGGGTAGGTGGCTCGCTTTTTTTAGCTTTTTTGTGAGCGTGGACTACTTATGGCTTGAGTGGTTATTTTTTGAGTATTAATGAATATTTTTAGGGAGAAGTATGAGCTATTTAATGTTGGATTTACTGTCGTTGGACGTCAGTGAGGCTGAATCTGAGATGCTACGCCATCCACAGGTGGGTGGTTTAATCCTATTTTCCCGCAATTTTTCGAGCCGTGATCAGTTGATCCGTCTGGTACAACAGATACGCCAAATCCGCCCAGAAATATTAATCGCCGTCGATCATGAGGGGGGCCGAGTACAACGTTTCCGTGATGGCTTTACCATTATTCCCGCCATGGGCGACATTCTCCCCGCAGCAAAGGGTGATATGGTATTGGCCAAGCGTTGGGCCTGTGAGCTCGGTTTCTTGATGGCGATTGAATTACTGGCTTGCGATATCGACTTAAGTTTCGCGCCCGTGTTGGACTTAAACGGCGTGAGCCAAGTCATAGGTAAACGCAGCTTTAGCCCAGAGCCCGCCGAGGTTATTACATTGGCCGAAAGCTTTATTGCTGGCATGGCCGCAGCTGGCATGGGCGCCGTGGGTAAACATTTCCCCGGACACGGCAGTGTAGTGGCGGATTCGCACTACGAGAAACCCATTGATGAACGTGATGCCGAGGCCATTTTTGCAAAGGATATCCTGCCGTTTAAAGAATTGATCGCAAAAGAAAAGTTATTAGGCGTGATGCCCGCGCACGTGGTTTACCCTAAAGTCGACCCCAACTCTGCGGGCTTCTCCGAATACTGGCTAAAACAAGTGCTGCGTAAAGAACTTGGCTTTAACGGGGTGATTTTCTCTGACGATCTCGGCATGCAAGGCGCAGGATTTGCGGGCGATTACCGTGCAAGGGCCAGCGCCGCTTTAGCCGCAGGTTGCGACATGATTTTAGTGTGTAATGATAATGCGGGCGTAATGTCGCTACTCGATGGCTTTACTTGGCCTGCGAGCGCGCCACAGTATCCTGCGAGTTTACTTAAACCCAATGCTGCGCAAACGGCAGCTGCGCTCGATAATACGGCCCGTTGGGAAAATGCCAAGCAGCTTGCCGAGCAAATTTGTTTGGCTCAACAGGCGAAAGTTTGATGTAGCGCAAGGTGTGAGATCACTCTTTTGCTAGGGTTAGTTAATTCACTGTAATCAAAAATGATTAAAAGGCCTTGATATGATTTTCTATCTTCATGGATTTGATGCTACTAGCCCAGGTAATCACGAAAAAATGCGTCAGTTGCAATTTATTGACCCTGATGTGCGTTTGATCAGTTACAGCACCTTGCACCCTAAGCACGACATGCAACACTTGCTTAAGGAAGTCGCCAAGCAAATGCAGCATAGCGACGATCCCGCGCCGTTAATGGTTGGCGTAGGACTCGGAGCTTATTGGGCCGAGCGGATTGGATTTTTAAATGGTCTTAAATCTGTGCTGATTAACCCTAATTTGCACCCAGAAAATAATATGCAGGGCAAGATTGACCGCCCAGAAGAATATGCCGATATTGCTAATAAGTGCGTGTCGCAATTTCGTGAAAAGAATACCCACAAGGCCATGTGTATATTTTCGGTGAATGATGAGATGTTCGATAATCAGCAACTCGCCAGTGAATTAAGCGCCTATTATTCGATTGATTGGGATGACGTTCAGCCACACAAATTCCCCCAACTCGCTGCCCATCTGCCCAAAATAAAAGCCTTTAAGTTGGCTTGATTGATATCGATTGAATAAAAGTATCACTCCTCTTTTTATATTTAAGAGGGGAGTGGATTTATCTCATCGGCTATTTCGCCTTATGGTTTTGGCTTTCGTACTTCATGTGGAGCACATTGTGAGTGTGACTAGGGTCTGTTGATCTTTGCTGTACAAATGTTGTTCAGCAATACATCGGCAGCCACATTAACATAAACGCCAGTGACACCATACTGGCGTAATTTCTTGCTAGCTTGTCATATCTTGTTGATATTGCTCGATAGTGCTTAATTCTTCCAAAAGCATTCTCCACTAAATGTCGATACCGATATAAGCACCAATCGACTCTTTCTTGAGGTGTATTCTTATA